>JABJBS010000100.1 GCA_018668695.1 Deltaproteobacteria bacterium | reverse complement strand
AAGCCGACGACCTGATCCGAGACGGTGTGGTCCTTAAGCTTACGCTCGCCGCGAAATAAAGGAATCGGTGCTGCGCGGAGGAATGCGCGGCACCGTCTTTTAACAAACCTACCTTGTTAAGCTCTTGAGCTTGCTTGTGATGCACCTCAGCACAAGTGCTGAAGCTGTGTTCTCGCCATCACTTTTCCTACGCGCACCGTAAACCGGTATGGGCTCAATCACGTCCATCGGCAGCTTCTTGAGCTCTTTGCTCTGAATGTAACGGTCCGCAACCACATCCGGCAATACGGTTAGAAACTGCCCCGATAAACATACGGCCAAGTTGGATGATAGCATCGTGATGCGCATACCGATGCGGCGGTTTAGCTCAACTGGCCAGCCATCCTGCACCAATCCATTTTGACCAGTTTGGGGAACCGAAAAGGGGTGCTCGAGAATCTGGGCTTGCGTAAGTTTTCGTTTTTTAAAGAGTGGGTGGTTTTTACCACAGTAGATGCCCGCCCGTAGTTCACCCAAATGATTGATCTCAAGGCGTTCATCGGTGAGCGCCTCGTAATAAAAAGCGACGTCGAGCAAACCTCGCACCAGGCCATCATGTGCATCTTGGGGCGAGCGAAGAAGTAAATTAGGCTCCAGTAAACTGTGAGTCTCTTTGAGGCTGAGAAGAGCGGGAAGTGCAACATAATCTGTTAAAACACCGATGGTGGCAATCCGGACAGGACCAGCAAGTGGGTCTGCACTCAGATTTTTAAGCGACGTTTCGAGAGATTCAACTGCATCGGTCAGACTGGCTTGTAGCCTGCGCCCTGCCGCATTGAGAACCAATTGGCGCCCGGTTCTACGAAAGAGGGGTTGCCCTAACTCTTCTTCTAGCAGTTTAATGGTCCTAGATATCGCTGGCGGAGTGATGTGGAGAATCTTCGCGGCGGTGGGTAAGTGCTCAGTGGCGGCGACGACTCGGAATACCGGTAGACGTGACCAGAGGTCTTCAATTTGAGGGTTCTGGTCCATCATCTAATGTTAACTAAATTTGTATGAACTGTTCAAGACATTCAAATGGACAAAAGGGAATTTTTCGAGTCAACTGATATTCATAAGATTGCGGCTAGAATGTCTCGGTGAGGCAGAAGGAGAATGTAATGCATCGTTCTAAGCTATTTCGTGCACTGGTTATCGGTGGTGGTATGACGGCGGCGTCCTTGGTGGGTTGTGGTGATGAAGCGACAAATGCGGATCCCGTATCAGACGAACAAAGCCAATCCGCTGGAGATGACACAGCAGAGAGCAGCGATAACACGTCGGGGGAAACCGCCGGCGAGACGGATCCAGATAGCACTGAGACCAGTGATAACTCTGGGACCGATTCTGAGACTGATGTTGAAACCGATCCTGAAACCGATCCTGGTGAGGAAGATGCAAACTCCGCAGATGGTGAGCCTTTAACATGCTTTTGTGGAGACGAGCCTCAATGCTGTGAAGAAGTTGACGGTGAATCTCAAGTTGTAGACGGCTTTGAGTGTTGCTGGGGAACTTCTTGCTAAAACAGTTTAAGCACAAACACCTCGTTGCGCAGATCTGGCGAGAGCGTGAAAAAACGGAGCGCGAAGCTGCTTCTCTTTTTGGGCAGCTCGGTAAGGCTATGCGTGAAGTGAATCTTCCGAATGGACTTGCGGCTATGGCCGAAGAAGCGAGTGAGGATGAGGTTGAGCATGCTGGTAGATGCCGAGCAATCATTGCGGCCTGCGATGAAGAGGTCAATCCTTTGGTCGCTCGCAAAAGAGGGCTTCTGGGGCCGCGGGCTTGGTCATCTGAAGACCGGGCACTTTATACAAGTGCCGCCATGGGCTGTATCACGGAAACGTTGAGTACTGCGCTTCTTCTCGAAATGAAAAAGCGTCTCGATTCAGAAATTATTGAGCAAACGGTCCGCTCAATTTTGGGAGACGAGGTCAACCATAGCCGGTTAGGCTGGGCGCATTTGGCCTATGCCTCACAATCCCGGGATGTTGGATTCTTGGGCGATTATCTTCCAAATATGCTCGAGCCTGTTCTTAGTGGTGAGAGCGAAGAAGCTTCTGAGAACAAGCCCCAACACTGTGACCTTTACGGCTACGGTATTTTACCGCGTGAAACCGTCCAGCAAGTATTTAAGCAAACTCTGGAAGAAGTGATCTTACCGGGTTTTGAAGAGTTTGGAGTTCCCAGCGCTCCGGCGCAGGCGTGGAAGAAGCAAAAGTTTAATACTTAAGCGGCCTCTTCTAGTTCTTGATGAACTGTGTTGAGCGCGGTCTGAGTCATGTTTTGAATTTGTGGTTGCTTCGCTTCAATTTCTTTTGCCATGGTTTTTTCTAACTTGCCGCCAATGAGCCAAACGTTTGCTCGAATATCTGCATCGAGTGCATGGGTTACGGTGCGGGGTTGAAACGGAGCGGCACTGCGTAATGAGAATGATATCTTCGCGCTTATTTTACCCTTGAAAGGGCCAGCCAAGAGAGAGGTTTCAGTCTCACCCCGATGGGTTTTTAGATCGTAAGTGGTGTGTTCACGAAAATCTAAAGCGTCTGTACCCACGAATACTTTGATGGCGGCCGGTACCGCCTCGGCACGGGGGTGAATGATGGCGTCCCGAATAAAGCGTCCGTTTTGGATTTCGCTCCGGGTCAGCTCAACATCGCTGCCAGCTTCGTTGTGGATTTTTTCATATAAGTTGTTGTTCAAAATGCATTTTTCTTCAAACTGACGAACCGGATCGAGTTGGCCTGGAACGGTATAGGGCGTTTCTAAGTGCAGATGCATCACATGAATCCTTGGGTACTGGGTGTCTAAGATATTTTTCGGGACAATTTTGAAAAAGTTGCTGATTTTAAACAGATTCGCGACCTCATCATTTCCACAACACCTCAGGTGCATTATCATTCCTCAGGTATTCAAAGGGGGAAGTATGTACGCAAACTTAAATGGCATGAAGATTTGGTATGACCAAAGTGGTGAGCAAGGGAGTCCTGTTCTCTTATTGATGGGATTCGGTATGACATCTGAAGCTTGGATGCCTCAGGTGACCACGCTTGAGAAACATCACCAAGTTCTGCGTATGGACAACCGAGGTGTTGGACGAAGCGGTAAGGTCACATCGGGATATACACTTCCAGATATGGCAAGTGACGCAGCTGCGTTGGTTGAACATCAATGTTTTCGTGATGTGCATGTGGTTGGCGTTTCCATGGGCGGAATGATTGCCCAAGAGTTTGCCCTGCGCTACCCGCACCTGGTGCGAAGCTTAACATTAATCGCGACGCATTCGGGTGGACCGAAAAATCTACCCAAGGCTAAAGCCATCGGACTTTTCCTTAAGGCCAACATGAGTACCGGTAAGACTCGCATTGATGCGCTTGGTAAGCTTCTCTATCCCAAAGAGGCGAGGCAGCAATTTATGACAGTGTCCAAAGACTCAAAGATTGCTGAGGAACTGTTTAACCCCATTGCAAAGCAGACCTTGAAGTATCAACTGATGGCTATGGCTCAGCACAATACGGGCCGTAAATTGAAGCGACTCAAAGGTAAGCCTGTGCTTGTCGTCAAACCAACCGAGGATATTCTTGTTCCAGCTGAAGCGAGTGATGATCTCCATCGCCGAATTCCTGGCTCAAGAATGATATCTTTCTCAAACGCAGGACATGGTATTACAGAGCAATGTGCTGATGAGTTGAATGCACACATGATGGCTCATTTTGCGGCTGCGGATGATGTTTTATTAAAGCGTGGAAGTGATTGGGGTCATCTGCGGGTAGCCTAATTAGCCACCAGAGCGTTTGACTTTGAATCCCTTTTTTTCGAGCAGCGAGATCATGAGATCACGTTGGTCTCCTTGAATCTCAATGACGCCATTTTTCAGCGTTCCACCGGTACCACACTTTTTCTTCAATTCTTTGGCAAGCACCTTGAGCTCTTTTTCGGCTAAGAGAATCCCTGTGATAATTGTGACGCCTTTGCCTTTTCGACCTTTGGTCTCTCGTCCAACACGCACGATGCCATCGCCCTTAGGCGCGGCTTCAGCTTTGCTACAGCGACATTTTTTGAGTGGTTTTTGGCAGGCAGGGCAGCTGCTTCCATGCTCGCTTGAGTAAACCAAACCTTCGTTGTCATCGCGTGGTCTCATTGCCATCGTCTCCGTAAACCTTTGGGTGATTTCGAGCACCTTATCGCAATCACCCAGTTTTTCGAAACCAAAGATGATTGATTAAATTCTGGCACCAAAGGGCAAATCCTGGCGATAATCTAAATAAGAACGAATTGATGGCATGGTGATATTTATGGTTCGAGACGATGGTTACTCTCCTGGAAAGGTTTGGCAACACACTTTTGCCCGTGGTCGCACCACAAATCTGAGGCCATCGTCGTATTGGAACTTTCTAACCACCGCGATGATTTGTTGCACCGCCACTCCTGCCATGATGTTTTATCCACAATTTTTTGAATGGGTTGGTGTCGATTTCTCCCTTCAAGATCTTGATGTAGGGCTTCGTTGGGTCGGCTTCGTCGTGATGCAAATTACGTTTATGGGTTTTACCCTTTCACTCCACGACCTCGAGTACGTGTCTATGGCCACGATGATTCACCGGCCTGTGGAGCTTGGCCTCTTGGCGATTATTTATGCCATGGGTGAAATTCACTTAGCGTTCTTTATTTTCATGTTCATGGGGGTCCCTCTGCCTGCAGGCATCTGCTTTTGGCTTTGGCGTAAAGAAACGACAGTCTCTTCACCCAAAGAATATTGGAGCGCGTTGGCCTTCCCGAATAAAGAGCGCAGTATTTTCGGGAAATGGCTAGAGCTGCTTGGCTGGATTGTTTTGGCTTTCGGAACCACCGTTCTTATCCAACCGAGTTGGCTTCTAGATATTTTGGGGATCTCACAAGCACCATTGGTTGTTGGGTATGTGCGAGTCGTAGGCTGGGCATGGATGATTGTAGGCTGGTGTTACTTTATGAATGCCCGTCACGAACATCACGCATTTTTTGATATCGTCCTTGTGCAGAACATTTTGGGAATAGTTGTTTGTCTTGTTCTATGGGCACTTGGTTTATTCCCCACCGCTATTTTGGTTTTGGTGGTCGTGAAAAATATTTTGGTAATCTTCAGCTGTATCATCGCAGCCTATCTACAAAGATCTAGAGCCTAATGTTTGACCTTACCGAGGGTAGGGTGGGTAAAACTCTCGCGTCTATGACCATGTTTACGACCATGGGCATGGTATCCATTCTAGGTTTCGCTTTGGCCGACGCATATTATGTCGGTCTTCTCGGTAAGAATTATCTCGCGAGTATCTCCTACTGTGTGCCGATATTATTGTTTACCAGTGGTATTGGCGTGGGTATCGGAATCGGTGCTGAAGCCATTTTGGCAAGGCTGGTAGGTGAAGGTCAGGATGAGCGTTCAAAAGAGTTTGCAACCATTGCGATGATTTTTACAACCGTAGTTTCAATCCTCTTCGGGTTGATGGGCTACGCTATCATTGATGAAATCCCAGTTTGGCTGGAAACCGACCCGGCACTTTACCCCTTGATGCAGCAATATCTTGTGATTTGGTTTGTGGGTATTCCGCCGCTGGTGCTCTGTTTGGTGGCTGGAAGCCTAGCCAGGGCGCTTGGCGATGCCCAAGCCCCCGCTATCGTGATGGTTGTGACCTCGCTCATGAATGCTGTTCTCGATCCCATTTTGATATTTGGGATAGAAGGCTGGGTGCCTGCGATGGGTTTTGAAGGGGCCGCGTGGGCTACCTTATTCTCTCGCACTGTCGCTGGCTTGTGGACTGTTTTACTCTTGGTGTTTCGCTACCGTCTGCTCAGCGACCGAATACCAACTCTCGCGCACTTTTGGATTGATAGTAAGGAAATCTGCCGCTTAGGATTCCCTGCAACCATGGTTCAGCTGATCTTCCCAATGGGTCAAGCATGTTTACTGAAGTTACTGGCAGTCTTTCCCGTTGCGGTCGTAGCCGCCTTTGGGATGGCTATGCAGGTTGAGGCCTTCGGCTTTATCGTTCTGATGTCGCTGGGCATTATACTGGGCCCCTTTGTGGGACAGAATATTGGCGCGAATTCTACGAGCCGGGTACTGCGCTCGGTTGACCTTTCCTTAGCATTTAACCTCTTCAATGGGACCGCTTTGGCAGTGGTCTTTTGGGTGTTTGGCGAACCGATTTTAAGCTGCTTCCATGACGACCCGGAAGTTGTTGATAACATGGTCATGATTATGCACTGGTTGAGCTTGAGCTGGGTACTCGAGGGCGTACGTATCCTGGCGGCACCTGTTTTTACCAATTTAGGAAGCAGTGTACCGCCGATGGTCATCGTGACAATTCGATTTTTCGTCATAGCTCTGCCGCTGGCATGGTGGCTGCGAGAGGTCTGGGGATTTGATGGAGTGGTTTTTTCGCTCGCCCTGGGCAATGTCGTGGCAGGCGTCCTATCGTATGTTTGGCTTAAGAGGGCCCTGCCGCCCGCGCCCAATCAGTGACCGGGCTGTAGGCTTTCGGCATCTACATGTTTCGCAGATTCCCAAAGTGAATATTCCTGAGGAATACTCTCCTGAATAAAGCGCAGAACGTGGTTACCGACTTCTTCTGATGAATTCTTGAGCAGCGCTTCTTTAACCATGACTTGGCAATCGGCGAGTGAGAGCTCGCGAATGAGGTGCTTAACCCAAGGAATGGAACCAGCATTCATACTTAGTTCTCTAAAACCTAACCCCATGAGCACGGGTGCGCAGAGCAGCTCTCCAGCGATTTCGCCGCATAAGGTAAGGGGCTTGTCGTGGCGCTGCGCTGCATCAGCTATAATCTTAAGTGTGCGAATCACGGCTGGGTGAAGCGGCTGATAAAGGTAAGCCACCCTTTGGTTGATACGGTCAATTGCAAGTAAGTACTGCATGAGGTCGTTGGTACCGACGGAAAGAAAATCGCACTCTTTAGCCAATGAGTCGATGATCAAGACTGCGCTTGGTACCTCGATCATAGAGCCCAACGGAATATCGGCGTTAAACTCTTTGCCTTCACTCTCTAACCGCTTGGCGACTTTAGCGATAACTTCTCTTGCATAGTGAATCTCTTCGATTCCAGAAATCATTGGCAAGAGTATTCTAGACGGGCCATGGACGGCGGCTCGTAGAATACCTGCTATTTGGTTTTCGAAGAGTTCTGGGTTCGCCATAGCGTAGCGGATCCCTCGAAGCCCCAGAGCCGGATTGAGTTCAGGAGATACCGGAGCGGATTTAAATGCCTTATCGCCGCCAATATCCATCGTGCGGAAGGTGACAATTTGGTCACTGAACTCGTCGAAGATACCCGCGTAGGTTCTGTAATGCAGTTCTTCATCCGGTGCGGTTTCGCGCCGCACAAAGAGGAATTCTGTCCGGTAGAGACCGATGCCTTCGCCGCCACGGGAGAAGACGGTGCTGCTTTCACCAGGCAATTCGATATTTCCTAGAATACGAATATTTTCATCGTCTGTGGTGTTGGCGGGCAGGGATTTTACACGAAGGAATTCTAATGAAAGGCTCTCAAAAGCTTCTGCTCTTTTCCGTGCATTCTGAATCTGCTCGGGACTGGGTCTAAGAACGACGTGTCCCTGGATCCCGTCGATGATGACGGTGTCGCCATGACCAGCTTGGTCGAAGAGCCCTTGGCATGCGACGACTGCGGGTACATCGAGTGAGCGCGCAATGATGGATGTGTGCGATGTTTTACTGCCCACTTGTGTTGCGAAGCCGGTGACTTTTTGTGTGGCCAACACAGCTGTGTCGGCAGGGCTTAAGTCGTGAGCAATGACGACTGTGCCACTTTGTAGGGCTTGAAGTTCATTGCCGTCACATCCTTGACCCACGAGATTTTTCACGATGCGGTCGCCAACAAAATCAATATCGTTGCGGCGCTCCTTCATGTACTCGTCTTCAGCTAAGTCGAGAAAACTCCGAAGCTTGCCCATCACTTTGTTAACGGCCCACTCGGCATTGAGATGTTCGTTTTCGATAAGCTGACATGCATCGGAAAGGAGGGTCTCATCTTTGAGCATTAGGATATGCGCATCTAAAATCGCATTGTGCTCGGTCCCTTCGATAAGGCTTTGGTCTTGAATCTTTTGGAGCTGTTCAATGGAGCTACGGATGGCGGCAACCAAGCGCTGTTTTTCGCTGGTTTCTTGCTGACTCTTAATATGAAATCTGGGAACTCTTACTTTACGACGGTCCAGCAGATACACGCGTCCAACGGCGACGCCAGCTGAGGCGGCGATACCGGGAAATGTGGAAGGGGCGTCTGTCATTTTTACTCGATTCCGAAATTTTGACGAATCAGCTCAATGACAGATTGAAGAGCTTCATCGGCATCGTTGCCTTCTGCGGAAATCTCGAGCGTCGCACCGCAAGGAGCTGCAAGAGATAGAACGCTCATAATACTTTTACCGTTGGCGGTGAGACTGCCGTATTTAATAAACAACTTGCTTTGATAACGGGAAGCAAGCTGTACGAGGGCGCCTGCGGCACGTAGATGCAAGCCAAGATTGTGTTGAATGGTTACGCTGTTACTGGCACTCATTGGCTCTCTCCTTGATTCGATGATTTTGTTACGCCAAGCACTTCACTGGCAATAACAATCGCCCGTGTTCCGCTTTGCTTGATCTGTTTAGCCGCATCTAAGAGGCTAATTTCTTGCGCACAAACTTGGAGGGCCTTGATAAGCATCGGTAGGCTGGCTCCAGTAATAACTTCTACGCGCCCGGTATGGTGCTTGGTCATACTTACCTGGCTTGGTGTCCCACCAAACATATCGGTGAGAACGAGGACTCCGGAAGTATCACTGAGTTTAGCCATGGCGTCATCTAGTTTGCGCTCAAAGTTCTCAGAGCTGTCCCCTGTTTCTACACTCACACTGAAGACAGCTTCAGCGTTGGGAACAACCAATCTAGCGGTTGTGACCAGAGCTTCAGCAAGTTGGCCATGGGCAGCGACGACAATGCCGATCATGAGGTGGGCTCCTTCGTGTCGCGGTGTCTAACCGTCGACGGTATTTTTTCGAGTTGAAGTCTGCGACTTATTTCTTCCGAGATGGCCACGGAACGATGTTGGCCTCCAGTGCAACCAATGGCAACGGTTAGATACCGTTTTCCCTCATTTTGATAGCGAGGAACCAGGAAGCGGAGAGCGCCCATAATGTGCTCTAAAAGACTCTGGCAGTCTTCGGTGCCCAATACGTATTCTTTTACATCTTGGTTTAATCCAGTGCGCTCCCGCATTTCGGGAACGAAGTATGGATTTTTGAGAAAGCGAACATCGAATACAAGGTTGGCCGTGAGCGGTACCCCATATTTAAAGCCAAAGCTTAGGCATTCAACTTTGAGGTAGTCCTTGGATGCCTGCCCTGCAAGTTGGTTGGCCGCAATCTTTCGAAGCTCGTGAGGGGTTAGGCTCGAGGATTCGATGGTCTCGTTGGCAAGTTCACGAAGCGGAGCCAAGAGCTTTCGCTCGGTGCGAATCGATGCACGTAAACCTTTACCTTCGTCCATCGGGTGTGGGCGCCGGGTTTCGGAAAACCTACGGATCAACACTTCCTCGGTGGCTTCGAAGTAAACCACATGGACATTGTGCTGTGTGGTCTTGAGCTCTTCGATGAGTTTCGGAAACGATTCGATAAAGCTTGAGTCTCTGGCGTCCATAACCAGCGCAATCTTTTGAACCTCGCCGCTCTCAACCAATTGCTTTAGGAGTGGGCGGACCAGGGCCGAGGGCAGGTTGTCGACACAAAAGTAGCCGTTGTCTTCGAGGGCGCGTTTGGCGGTCGACTTTCCTGAGCCGGACTGCCCTGTAAGAATCATCAGCGATAAGCTCATCCCAAGTCATCCTCAGATAATGTTATGGAGGCCGCTTGAAGTCGTTCTTCAAGAAGCGCCTTGAATTCGTGGGCAGAGTTATGCCCTTGGGCCTTAAGTAGGTGGTTACGAGCAGCAACTTCAATGATAGAAGCTACGTTTCGTCCAGGACGAATAGGAATCGTGACTTTCGGTACATGAGTTTGAAGAATTTTTTGCGTTTCTTCCTCGAGCCCGGTGCGGTCGTAAGTGGCGTTGGGTTGCCAATCGACCATATTGACGATGAGCTCAACATTCTTCTTCTGACAAACTGATGCTGCTCCAAAGAGGTCTTTGACGTTAATGATTCCAAGACCGCGAACTTCCATGTGGAGTCTTGTTAGCGGTGAACCCATGGCAATGAGGTTGTAGCCTTGCTGCCTTGCAATGACCATGTCGTCGGCAACAAGCCGGTGGCCTCGTAAGATTAAATCCAGTGCGCATTCGCTCTTACCAATGCCGCTGGGGCCAGTGATGAGAATCCCAACCCCAAACACGTCCACGAGAACACCATGCACGGTGACTTCAGGACTTAGGTGTTCATCGAGAAAGGAGTTGATGCGGTTGATAAAGACGCTGGAGACCAAACGGGTGAGAAAAAGAGGAACGTTGTACTTCTCAGCGGCGGTAATGAGCTCATCGGGAAGCTGAAGTGCGGTGGTCACGGTGATACAGCCGACATTTCGAGAAAATAGCCCGTCCAGTGACTTCGTGCGCTCGTCTGTTTTGAGGCTCTCCAGATAATTGATTTCGGTTTTACCGAGAACTTGAACTCGGTTAGGGCGAATGGAGTCGACATAGCCGGCCAGCGCGATTCCTGGCTTCTGCACTCGGGGGTGCTCAATAATTCGGTCCAACCCATTGCGACCAGCAATCAGGCTCACCTCCAAATTAAAACTTTGGTCTTCATGAATGGTATTGACCGCAATCATCGGTTCCCTCGTTTACGCCTGGTTATCTTGTTCGATAAAGGCTTCATAAATGGCTTGCTGAGTTTTTGCTTGTAGAAGGTGTTCCCTGAAGTCGCGTTCTTTAAGAACTCTTGAAATACGAGCCAAGGCCTTGAGGTGAAGACCTGCCGAGTTTTCGGGAACGAGAAGCATAAAGATTAAGCGTACAGGTTCTCGGTCAATGGATTTAAAATTAACGCCGGCTTCAGATCTGGCAAAACAAGCGCAAAGACTTTTTAGACCATGGATTTTTGCATGCGGTATGGCTACGCCGTCACCGATTCCAGTTGAGCCCAGCTCTTCTCGGTCCGTAATGGCATTGAACAAGTGCTTGGGAGTTAGAGCGTCGTCTTTTTCAACAGTTGATAGAAATCCGGTGATCTCCCGAAGGGCATCTTGTTTGTTGGTCGATGCAAGGTTTGCAATGACGTGGTCTGGAGAGAGAAAGTCCGAAAGTTTCATGGCGGATCCTCAAATTATTCTTCCGAGTTCTTCAATTTAAATAATGCTTTTAGAAGCTCGTTCTAGAAGACCTTTTTTCGTTTAGACGAAGGCGGGATCTTGAGCATTTCTCTATATTTAGCGACGGTTCGTCGAGCGATTTTGATATCAAATTCTTGAAGCATCTTCACGAGCGCCTGATCGCTGAGCGGTTTCTTCGGGTTTTCATTACTGATGAGCTCGCCGATGCGGTTACGTACAGATTCTGAAGCGATGGTGTCGCCGCCGCTTCGATTGATGGATGAATTGAAAAAGTATTTCAACTCAAACGTGCCTCGCGGGGTGTGAACATACTTATTCGTCGTAACCCGTGAGATGGTCGATTCGTGCATTTCAACATCTTCAGCCACATCTTTAAGGATCAGTGGCTTGAGATGCGTTGGTCCAATCTCAAAGAAGTCCGCTTGAAACTTCAGGATACTATCCATGACTTTGTGAAGTGTTCGGCGACGCATATGAATGCTTCGGATCAGCCATGCAGCACTTCGCATTTTATCTTGGAGATACGCTTTGTCTTGCCCACCACTTTTACCCATCGCGGTTTTGTAAAAGCCAGAGATTCGCAGTTTGGGAATCCCCTCTTCGTTATGTGAGATGACCCATTCGTCATTGATTTTTTTCACATAGATATCGGGTGCAACATACTGAGCTTGGCGACTGCTGTAGGCATTACCAGGTCTCGGCTCTAGCTGACCGATGAGCTTGAATGATTCACCGATTTCTTCGAGTGGGACTTTAAGCTTCTTAGCGATTTTGTCGAATTGGCGTTTTTCAACTTCAGGTAAAAACTTGTCGATGATTTCAACGGCGATCGGATCTGGGTTCGTTTGGCTTTGAATTTGCCGAAGGAGGCACTCCCGAATGGTAAAGCTGCATACGCCAGTGGGTTCAAAAGCTTGCAGGTCTACAACAACGCGTTCGATTTGGTCGCGGGTGACCCCGTATTCTTCGAGCTCTTCTAAAACGGCATCAACGGAATCTGTTTGCAGGTAACCGTCTTCATTAAGCTCTTCGACGAGCAATACAGCGATGGTAGTCTCAATTTCGGAAAAATCCGCCATCTGTATTTGAAAGCGCATATGGTCAACAAGTCCGGTTGGTGCGCTTACAGTGGCCTCGATGGAAGGCAAATCATCTGCGCTGCCGTGGCTTGCCGTCGAGGGCAGGGCGTACTCGTAGCTATCTGCGTAGTTGTCCCAGTCGACGTCTTTTTCGACTTCTTTGGCCGTTGGTTCGGGGCTCGATTGATTATCTTCGAGGGTTTTACCCATATCGGTCAGAAGTTCAGTTTGAGCATTGTCTTTGGGCTCGGGTGCTTCTGCTACTTTTTGAGTTTCTGCCTCAGTGCTGTCGGAACGAACACTGGTATCGAGATTGTCGATACCGCTCATTCCATCGTCCATCCCATCTTGGCGTTCTTCTAAGATAGGATTTTCCTCGAGTTCTTTACGAAGCTCTTCGGCGATTTCGAGGTGTCCGAGTTGGAGCAGTTTAATGGCCTGTTGCAGCTGGGGTGTCATCACCAGTTGCTGGGACATTTTCTGTTGTAGTTTAAGCTGAATGGCCATGCTGGTTAGATATTATCCCAATCGTTTGAAGGAACCAAACGGTAGGCGCGATTGGTTGCAACTTAAAGTGTAAAGTTTTCACCGAGGTAGGTACGACGCGCCACGTCGTTGGCAATTATTTTTTCAGGAGGTCCGGAAATCAGGATCTTACCTTCGGCAATAATGTAGGATCGGGTACAAATACCCAGTGTTTCTCTAACGTTATGGTCAGTGATGAGGATGCCAATATCGGCGGCCCTCATCTCAGAAATAAATCCTCGAATATCACCAACGGCAATGGGGTCGACTCCTGCAAAAGGCTCATCGAGAAGTACGACTGAGGGTTTGGGGATCAGCGTTCTCGCCATTTCAACGCGCCGACGTTCCCCGCCAGAGAGCTGACTTCCTAAGTTTTCTCTCACGTGCTCTAAGTTAAAGCGTTTGACCATCTCTTTTGACTTCTGCTTGGTGTCTTGGCGGCTGTAGCCCAAAGCTTCATAAACGGCTTCGAAATTTTGCTGAACAGTGAGTCCTCGAAAGATGGTGGACTCTTGGGGGAGATACCCGAGGCCAAGCCGCGCTCGCTTGAAAAGAGGCAGCCCGCTAAGGCTCGATTCACCCAAGTGAACTTCACCAGCGTCTGCGCGAACCAAACCAGCAATCATATTGAACGAGGTGGTTTTGCCCGCACCGTTGGGACCCAGTAAGCCTACGATTTCACCGGGGCATACATCAAAAGAGATGCCTTTCACTACTTCCCGGCCTTTGTAGCTTTTAGATAAACCTTGGGCTTGAAGTCGCTGGGTCACTTGGATGTTTTCTCGGGGCGTGGGGGCAATGGGCAAACATTTGGAAGGACACCGGTAGCTTCGGCTGAGGACTTTGTTTGAGGCTGCGCAGAATGGTGCATGATGCCACGGGGTTTGATGATCCGTGCCTTATTGAGTTCTTTTTCGATGATGATTTGAGTGCCTTGCATCAAGCTTTTACCGCGTTGAAGAACTGGTTTACCTTCCAGTGTAAGACGGCCATCTTCGACTTGAAAAGTGGCTTCATGGGCCCAGGCCAGCTCGGTCCCTCGTTGGGCGCGCACATCCCCTACGCAATGCAGACTTTTCCACTGCCAGTCTTGGTCTGCTTTGGTGACGAAAGCTTTACAGCAAATAAGAATATCTTGCTGCTTAGCGATGGCATTGCCCTGGCATTTACTGCGAGCCGGGTTTTGGGTCACTTCCATGCTGTCACATCGAAACGATATGGGCGTCGGTTGGCTTGACGCGATGGTGATGAGAAGTACAAGTGAGCCAATCATGGTTTTCCTATTCAGACTTAAGACGAACTGCTTTATTATTCATTTAATGGTTTTTCGCGGGTTTTCCAACGTTTGTGCAACCAGACCCATTGTTCAGGGTACTCGCGGATGGCGAATTCAAGCCGCGCGGTGATGTCGGCGGTGATTTGGTGGACATCTGCAGGTGTATCGTCGGTGGTTTCGTAGTGGTAGCGCTCAAAGTGAGGTTTGAACCCGTGCCGCGTTCGGTGAAGCCAGCCGATGAGGATCGGCGTCTTTTTCCGCAGTGCAAGGCTGGCGGCGGCAGTTGGAGTGGCTGCTGGTTTTCCGAAGAATGGAACAAATGTGGACTGCACTTTGGTATCTTGGTCGATGAGTAGGCCCAGTATTTGATTGTCTCGAAACACCCGTAAAATCTCTCGGGGACTGCTGCTGCTGCCGCGCCAGAGAACTTTCATACCTTGACTGGAGCGCATGCCATCAACCCACCGGGTGAGACGTGGGTCATAGGTGGGCCTTGCAACACTGACCACTGGAAAGTTTGCTCTGGCAACCATTTGTGCCAGAAGTTCCCAGTTGCCGATATGTCCTGTGACCGCGATGAGGCCATTGTTTTCCTCAAGGGCTTCTTCGAAAAGCTTCCGGTGCTTGTCACTGAGCTGCAGATCGGGGTGCTCACTTAGGAGAGTTTCCTTGTGAATCCATTCCATGGCCACTTTGCCAAGGTGTTGAAACATCTTTTTTGTGAGAAGCCGGGCCTCGGCGTAGGAGATATTCAACCCTTGTTGTAGCTGAACAATCGCGCGGTCGCGGTCGCGAGATGCAGCCCAGTAACCAATGCGGGCCAGACCGGGGACGATGACCATCAACTTCTCAAGATGAATACTGCTTAGAACTTGGAAGGATTTTTTAACGACCTTTAGAATCAAGGTGTTCTTAACTCTTTGTTTGGTAGACCAACGCTCGGGGAGCGGTGCATTCAGGGGGTCGTCTTGGTCCATTCAGATTTGCTTCAGCTGTGCTTCTTAAGCCACGTTTGCCAAGTGCCCCGGGCCTTGAGAAGTGTTTCGCAAACCTCTCGGGCAGCTCCTTGCCCACCGGGCGCGTGGAGAATCCAGTCGGCGGCCTGCTGAACTTCAATGGCAGCGTCTTTGACCGCGATTTTAAGGCCAGCCACTGAGTAGGCGGCCAAATCAGGTAGATCGTCTCCAACAAAAGCGACCTTGGCTGGCTCTATACTCCAGGTTTCGCAGAGCTTGGTTAGACCGGCGCGCTTGTCATGACAGCGTCCAGAGAGTTCAGTCATACCGAGTTCAGTAAAACGCTTCGAAGCAATGTCGATGGGGCGTCCCGACATAATCGAGCCCTTGAGACCGGAGCGGCACCATAGTGCTATGCCAAAACCGTCTCGTGCATCAAAGCGAAGAATACGACCACCGTTTTCATCGTAGAAGAGACCGCGGTCGGTTAGTACACCATCGCAGTCAAAGACGATGGCCTCGATGGTGTTTAAAACACCGACGCTTGGAGCTGGTTTGTTAATCATCTGGCGTTAACCGTTGTCTTGGGTTGCAGAGATTTCCACAGCAGCGCCGACAAAGCCTTCAAAAATAGGGTGAGGCTCAAAAGGCTTACTCTTGAATTCAGGGTGGAACTGACACGCCACGAAAAATGGGTGGTCTTTGAGTTCAACCATTTCCACGAGGTGGTCATCGGGAGAGGTTCCAGCAATGACAAGTCCGTTTTCAACCAGCTGTGCCCGGTACTTATTGTTGACTTCAAAACGGTGACGGTGACGCTCGCTGATTTGCTCACGGCCGTAGAGTCTCTGGCTCAAAGTGCCTTCGGCAAGCTTGCACGGGTATGCACCCAAACGCATCGTACCGCCTTTTTCACGAACACTTACTTGGTCTTCCATGATGGCAACGACTTGGTCTGATGCCTTCTCGTCAAACTCCTGGCTGGTCGCGTTGGCAATACCGGCAACATTACGCGCGTATTCAATCACTGCGATTTGTAGGCCGAGGCAAATTCCAAAGAATGGAATCTTCTCTTTACGTGCAATCTCAACAGCTTTGATTTTGCCTTCAACACCACGCTCACCGAATCCACCGGGAATCAGAACGCCTTGTGCTGAGCGAAGACGTTTGAGGGCATCTTCATCCCCGTTACCGAGTGCTTCACTGTCGATGTAGTCGAGCTCAACTTTTGTGTTGTGTGAAAGGCCGCCGTGGATCAGTGATTCATGGAGGCTCTTATACGAGTCGACCAGCTCAACGTACTTGCCAACTATGGCAATGGTGGTTTGGCTCTTGGGATTGAGAGCACCTTCAACCACCCGCTGCCAGCGGTCTAGGCTTGGTGCGCGGCTCCAAATATTGAGCAGCTCGGCAATTTTGTCATCAAGGCCCTGCTGGTGAAGTGCAATTGGCAGCTGGTAAATTGTAGGTACGTCGACTGCACTGAAAACGCTGTCGAGCCCCACGCTGCCGAAAAGTGAGATTTTAGATTTCACAGCTTTGGTCAGCGGTGCTTCGCAGCGGCACAATAGAATGTCGGGTGAAATACCGATGTTGCGCAGCTCTTTAACACTGTGCTGGGTGGGTTTGGTTTTTACTTCCCCAGCCGTCTTAATGTAGGGCACGAGCGTGAGGTGAATGTAGATGCAATTGCCTTTGCCCACATCGTAAGGAATTTGGCGAATGGCTTCTAAGAAGGGAAGTGATTCGATATCACCAACGGTTCCGCCGATTTCTACCAGGCAAACATCGCAATCTTTCGCATTCTCTAAAACCACACCTTTAATTTCATTGGTGATGTGGGGGATGACTTGAACGGTGGCGCCCAGGTAATCACCGCGTCGCTCTTTTTGAATAACGTGTTGGTAAATTCGGCCTGCCGTGTAGTTGGAGTGCTGTGAAAGCTTGGCAGAAGTGAAGCGTTCGTAGTGGCCCAAGTCGAGGTCTGTCTCAGCACCATCATCAAGAACATAGACTTCACCGTGTTGGTAAGGGCTCATCGTTCCAGGATCAACGTTGATGTAGGGGTCGAGCTTCATCATGGAAACTTTCATTCCCCGATTTTCGAGTAGCGCACCGATGGAGGCAGCGGAGAGCCCTTTGCCAAGTGCAGAGACAACGCCTCCGGTAATAAAAATGAACTTAGGCTTGCGTGTTGTCATGACATCCTCGCAGTGGGAGCTGTTTCCCTAAATTGACTATTACTTGTGCGACGTACCGCGCGGCTATACCCCCAACAATCCGGGTAGGGATAGTCATCACAGTGTCTTTCTGAAAAATAGGTGATCGAACAAGTTATCTTGTTGAAATTTCTAGGGATTTTGAAAGTGAGTGGGGGCAGTTGTGCCAGCATGTGAAGCGGCTTGCGATAGTGAGTCTTCGCAAGCCGAGCTGAGATGAGAGCTTCGGTTTGCATTCGCTTGACTGCTTATAAAGGAGGAGCTTTCGGCGCGTCAAGCAACTCTTGGGGATGAAGCTTGAAAAGCTTTTAAAGCACTAGGCTTGAGGGCTCGGGCGGAGGCCTTCAAGGGAGAGCTTAAGTTTGCCCATCACGCGGCTTTCAAGCTGACGGATGCGCTCTCTAGAGACCCCAAAATGGGTTCCAATTTCTTGGAGACTCATGGGTTCTTCGTCGAGTAGGCGGTGCTCAATGATGTACTGCTCTTTCTCGTTTGAGTCGGCAGCAACTTCAGCAAGCTTTTCACGTACGACTTGGTGTTCCTCGAGTTGAGCAACATACTCTTCCTGCGAAGCATTCTCGTCGGCCAGTAGGTCGAGGTGTGAAGTTCCGCTCTCGTCGGTGAGTGTTGTATCCAGCGAGAAATCTCGTCCAGCCATCACCACTTCCATGGCATCTACATCCGCTTCGGAGACTCCGAGATGCTTGGCGATGTCGGCGTTGGTCGGCTTTTCACCTGGCAAGGCATTCTTTTCCAGAAGTGCGCGTTCCGAGCGCAGCTTGAAGAAAAGCTTTCGCCGAGAGCCTGTCATGCCCACTTTGACCATGGACCACGACCGCTGAATAAAGCTCTGGATTTGTGCTCGAATCCACCAGACGGCATAAGAAATCAGTCGATATCCACGGTCTGGATCAAACTTTTTCACAGCCATCATGAGGCCCATATTGCCCTCTTGAATCAAGTCGAGTTTCTTGAGGCCGTAATGGCGGTATTCGTGAGCGATTTTCACAACAAATCGGAGGTTTCCGACGACCATTCGGTGGGCAGCAGATACATCTCCGTCATCGCGGAACGCATACGCTAAGCTCATCTCTTCGTCTCGGCTCAGCAAGGGGTGACGACTCACCTCAGCCATGTAGCTGTCGATGTTGTTTTCGCTGATTGTAAGTGCTGTTGAATTAGCCATTTGTATTATCCTCCTCAAGAACTTCTGGGGACTCTTCGTTTCTAACTTCTTGCTGTGAAAACTGCGCTGCCATCTCATAGAGTGAAATTTGCTCTAAGGCTCTGACGATTGCCTGGTGAACAAATTCGCCGGCGACACCCGATTTTCGACAAGTCTGAATCGGGCCTTCTAGGGCAGCCACAATTTCAGCAATCGTGATTTCCGTTGGTGTTTTAGCCAGTTCGTAACCACCCAGCGTTCCCCGATGGGAAATTAAGAGTCCCTCACGGGTGAGGCTCTTAAGAATCTTCGCTGTGGTGGTCATCGGCAGGTTCAATTTATCTGCCAAGTCACGAGCACTGCACCGACATTCAGCACGGTTTTCAGCCAACTGCCCCAAAAGGGCGATGGCATGATTGCTAAGCTGTGTAAGACGTAACATTTGATAACCTTCTCTTATTCCCTGAATCAGTACCTAATTTGGGTCTATTCGACCACTAAATAGAACTGCTTTTGGGCCTAATTAAAAGATGGTTCGATCTTTGGAAACGTCAAGGTGGAGATGTGAAAAAGAGGACTTTTTTTGGGTTTATTTAAAAACTCATTAATCACAGTGACTTAAGGCCTTTTTGAGGATGTCTTGAGGTCGATCTGCGTTGTGGCCGTCGAATGAGAACGCGCCGGCAGAAACTGAGAGCTGTGCCAAAATCTGATTGCGAAGAAACATTGTGTGAACTGCTTCGACGATCCTTCGTGTGAGTGTTGAAACTCGGTTGGCCATAGTTTCGGGAGCCAAAATAAAGAAAAGCCCGTCTTTGAAGTAAAACACTTCATCGGTGGTTCGAACCGAGGCGCTTAAGAGGTCTGCGATTTCAATCAGGGTTTCTTCGAGGGTTTCAAGTTCAACGAGCTTGTCGAGGTTCACGATACGTACGGCAACACACGAAAACTCGTGTTGATAACGGCGGGTTCTATCAAACTCGTGAAGCAGGCGCTTTTCGAAGTAGTAAATATCGCCCGAGCTGATGCGTTCGATGTGAACCGTGAGTGCTCGGCCGTGCGCTTCGGGGAACTGTTGTGGTGTATCGAGAACCAGTTTGTAGGCAGGACCGTCACGAACAACGATTTGTGCTCTCGAGGCATCCGAGAGGTGGTAAACGCTGTTGGCGAAATAATTAATGGTGTCTTCGGTTTCGGCCTGAATGGCGAGAAACTTTACGCCCATGCCTGGGTTTTCAGCAGGGCTGCCATGGCGAACCACCTGGCCGGTTAAGACCATAGGCAATGTTCCGCGATCTGTTGGAATTTTCGCTGCGATACGTAGCTGGGCTCCAATGGGTTCGGGCTCACGGGTCTGAATGAAGACGCCGCCTTCGCTGATATTGATACTCGGATGGGTTTGCAGCCCCTTTGCACCGATAAACGTAATATCAATGCTTAAGGGTTGGCGCTGTGACCGTCTGAGATCATCATCAGAGGCGCTTGCTGCCGCTGTTGGTACGGTTTGTTCGTTTCCCTCGTTGGGGGCGCCGGTAATTTCATAGGCGTCGTAGACGTCGTCGTAGCCTTTGATTTCGAGACTCGGCTTCACCCGGCAGGGAAACTTGGCCCCAATAACCGCTTGGGTTTGCTGACACGCCAAAACGGTTCCAGGCGTTGCTCGTTCCTGAAGCCGGGATGCGAGATTTACGGCATCTCCCAGCGCAGTATATTCTTCGTGTTTTCCGGCTTTAACCTCTCCAATGACCACATCTCCGGTGGCCAGACCAATGCGGACGATCAGATCGATTCCAGCGCCCATCTGTTGCCAGTCGTCGCGAAGGTTGGTGACTGCATTTTGCATTTCGAGGGTTGCGAGCGCCGCATTGTAGGTATGGGCTGCCGTCTCTTGGTCCTGAGGTTCGAAAAGGGCGATGATTCCGTCACCCATAATCTTGTCGATGCGCCCGTTAAAGTGCTCGATAATGGACGACATTGTTTTAATGTAATTATCCAGCAGGCCTTCGAGATTGGTGGCCGACACACTTTTTGAGATGGTGGTGTAGCCTTTGATGTCTGCAAACAAAACGCTGATATTTGATTCGTTCATTTCCTAGATGCCACTTACTTCAACTTGGGGTTTCAAGCTCCGTTTACAATCCAAGCGTCAGGTTACTCGAACTTGCCCAGTCAGTACAGCGCCTTGACCATGCTAAAATTGCCCAACCGCAAGGTGCCACTCAACAAAACGCTCTGAGTAAATCTCGCGGCCGGTTGCTTGGTCTAAAATGGGCTTGGCAGGGTAGGGGTTAAAGCCAACGCTGAAGGTCAAGGGACCCACGGGAGTTGCGTAGCTTAGGCCCACCCCTGTTCCGATTCTCAACAAGATATCCTTGGGATCGATGGACTGGGACCACAGGTTACCGGTTTCAAAGAACAAATCCAGTGCGATATTTTGCGATAACTTGATGCGGAGCTCGGATTTCGCCAACGCAAAAAACTGCCCGCCTTGGCAAAAGTCATCGCAATCTGCTGGAGAAATCGAGTTTTCTAAGTAACCGCGAAGTGAATTTCGACCGCCGAGGAAAAAGCGTTCATCGATGGGTGCGTCATTGGAGTTTTCGTTGGGGCTATAACTATCATGTACTTTGATATAGCCGCCCGATCCTGAGAGCGCCAAGACGTGTTTGCCGAGCGGGATATAGCCGGACATGCGGCCTTCGACTTTTGTAAATGCGTAGCTTTGCCACTCTTCACCGGAGTCGGCGCTTGAGGTACGTGAGCGACCGGTTGCATAGCGTGCATCAAAAAATGCAATCCAGCCTTTGGTTGGATTGATGGGCTTGTCTCGAAAATCCACGGTAATGAGAGGTCCAATTTTCAGTCCCTGCCGCAGCCCTTGTTGGTAATTGTTATCGCCCTCGAGCTGGGTGTTGCAGTCCGTCTCGCCGATACATTCTAGATCTGTGATACTTACCTGCGGCTCAAGCGCAACTTTGAGCCATGGAGCGGGATTCACTTCGACTCCAAAAATGGCTGCGAACGTTTCTAGAAAATAAGCAATCTGGTTGTCTCGCTCATTAACGAAATCTACACGAAGCATGGGTGACCAGGCCCATTGAGTAAAGCGCGGTGAACGCAGGCTGAGCCGAAGCTCGCGCTCTAGGGCCTTCGTCAATTGCTCTGTTGCATTGTAGCTATCGTAAAGCGTTTTAAGGTTTTGTCCCTTATCACCATAAAGCCCGAAAAAGATTTGCCGATTCACTTTGAGCGAGGTTGTCATTGAGGCGCCGACCCCAAAGAGATTGAGGTGGGAGTAAATAAATCGCAGACGGGGACCATCTTCTGTGGAGAGGCCTCCACCTATTTGAAGTCGGTGACGGTTCTGCTCTTTGACTTCTGCGACCAAATCTTTTTGTTCGGTGGGATTGTCTTCGTCGAGTAAGCGAAGCCGGACGTTCGAAAAGACGCCTAGATTGGCAATTTGTCGTTGGTCTTGGATGGCGGTATCGAGGCTATAGATATCGCCGGGAGTGAGTGAAATGCGGTCACGAATAAAAGATTCTCGGGTATAGCGGTTACCGCGAACCAGGACTTCGCCGATGCGGACTTGAACACTTTCTTCGAAACGAAAACGTACATCGTAGCGAAGTGCTTTGGGGCTTTCATTTATTTCGGTGAAAACGCGGCAATAGATATAGCCCTCGTCACGGTACATCCGGAGTAAGGCAATGCGTGCGTTTTCAACTGCGCTCGACGAGAGCGGTGCACCGGGCGTCATCTTCGTGGCTGCGTAAACAACATCCAAGAGTTGAGCCGATGGAATATTCACGTTGTTTTTAAACGACATCGTATCGATAAAAGTTTGTTCACCTTCCACAATGGGAACAACAATGGTGGCGTGAGAGTCGACGATAGTAGGTTTAGCTGGACCGATTTGAGCGTCTAAGTAGCCGCGGTCTTGGTAGGCAGCTTGAATATCTCTGAAGGCTTGGTCAAAGAGTTCGGGGATCCAGCGTTTGTGTTGTGCGATGATTTGGGTGCGTTTGATTTTCGGAGGTGCCCCAGGTTTGGTTTTAAGTTCTCCGCCGCGAGAAATAATGTGACCGTCTTCTGCATAGAGCGGCTGAATGATTCCATCGGTTCCAAGAGCTGATTGGACGACTGAGCGAATATGTTGCTTGAGTTCGTCTTGGGTAAAGGCAGAAGCACCTTCGAAATTGAGTGATTGAATTTCGACCGGCTCGCCCTCAGTAATTCTAAAAAGATACCGGATGATATCAGTCGTCTCGTCGAGAAAGCCTTCGGCTTCAACCTTAATATTAAAGAAACCAAACCGCCGATACTTGCCGATGATTCGGCGTTTGAAGATTCCAAGGTCACCGATTCGAAGCCGTCCTCCATTATCGGGCCATAAACGCAAAAGCTCATCGTCACCTAAAAGCATGTTTCCAGTGAACTCTACTGAGATACGGGGTCCTGCTTGAATTTCAACGGTAACAACAGCGCCATCTTCCGTTATTTCGATTTGTGGCTTCTTGATTCTGCATGTCCGAAAATCACGTTTGACGTAATTTTTTTGGAGTTGTCGTAGGTCTTCAGTGAGTTTGATTTGATCAAGCGGGTCGCCAGGTCGCAGCGATAGCATGGCACGCAAGTGCTGCTCTCTTAATCTCGGATCGCCAATGATACGAACTTCACTTAAGACTATGGGCTCGCCTGGGTCGATTTCCATCAGGAGATCGATGGTTGCGGGGGTATCAGCGAGAGTCCGTGTGAGTTCGACTTTGGCGTTTTGAAATCCCGTTTGCTCAAGAAAGCTTTGGGTCTGTTTGGCGATTTCGGCTTCCGTACGGCTGTCTATTTCGAGGTGGTTCGACAAGCCAAGTGCGAGTCGCAGTCGTAGCTCGTCCTCGTAAGACAAACCTTCAATCTCAAGATCTCCAAGGTGCAGAATGGGTTTGAGCTCAAAAGTAAGTTCAACAGAACCGGCAAGACGCTTTGCATGAACAATCACGTTGGAGAACCGGCCGAGGCTGTAGAGTCGCTTGATGGAGGTATGCAGATCGATGGTACCAAGCAGGAAGCCGGGCTCGATGGATATCAGTTTCTTTAGTTCTTCGGGATTTTCGGACTCGGGTGCTTCGATGTTGATCGCGACCACGGGCTGCCCACGGTATGGTGAGAGCTTATCTGGAGTTGCCGTTCCCACCAGTACGGTGATGATGCAGGCAATAAGAGGTCCCATTATTCAAACTGCCAATCCAGCCTTAGGTCCAGGCCCATATCTCCAAGCGATGGGATGGCTTCACTGAAGCTTACCCAAGTGCTTTCTAGGGTGATGCGGGAACTTAGTCGATATTGCAACGCAATAATATGTTGCTCGTCTTTTTCATAGAGTGGGCCGTTATATTTCAGCTCCCAGTTTTTACCTAAATCCTTGGTAACAAGAATTCTGGGCTCGGTTTTTTTACTGGTCTTAGAATAACCGCTCGTGAGTGTGAACTGATCGACAACCGGCAGAATTCGGCGAACGCGCTCGTCCATACCTGTTACTTTCCAAATGGCGTCGACCGCGCCGGAGAGTACACCCGTCGCATTTTCTTCAGTAATGATAGAACCGTTGGAGCCGTTACTATTGCTTTGGCTGTTGTTGTCATTATCGAGTCGTAATCCAAATTGAGCACAAACCAGTGCCTGCTGTGAGGTTACTGGGGCGCCGCTGTCGTCCTGGCCTTCGGCTTGAACGGTGTAGCCCGAGTCATCGCCAGTGATGTTGACGGAGAGTTGCATATTACAAGCTTCGGTCGAGGACTCGGTAGATGCGCGAACCTCGAACCGTGGGCTGATACTGTACTCTTCAACAAAGTCGATGATGCCCCGCTCTATTTTATAGGTGTTGCCGGCATAGGTTGCTCGCCCCCAGATCGGAGTGACAGTACCCACGAGTCCCATGTGTTTTGTGGTTCCGGTAACCCGCAAGTTGGCAGTGAGTTCTGATTCTACGAAGTTATTGGTGAAAAGAAGGTTATTCTCCCCGCGAACATTCACCCGCAGGCTCCACGCTTCTCCGGGGCTCAAGCCGGGTAATGGAAGCGGCTTTGCCTTTTTGCGAAGCATATCGTCCAGTTCGATATTGGAAGTGTAATGAAGGTTTAAAAGCTCAACATCACCAACCAGCTCGAGGCTGCCAACTCGGCCCATTAGGTTCAGGGTTCCCGATGCGGTGAGATCAAGATCTTCATTGGGCCTTAACCGCACGGACGAGAAAGTGGCTTGCAGGTTGGTTTGGCTCGGGGCATCTTGAATCAGGATGATGCCTCCGCCCAAGCGGACGGTGCCATTGCCGATACGCGCGTTGCCTTCTGATATTTGGACGGTACGCCCACTGATATCGAGCCTCGCTTGGATATCTTCAATTTCTTCCTGGATGCTTGCGAGTCTGAGAGAGCCCGACTTAATGGAGGCATGCCCAGCATAAATGGGAGTCTCAAATGTTCCTTCCATCAGGACACTTGCGTTGATGCTACCCTGACCAGATTCCACCTCGTTCCAAAGGCGTGGGACCATACTCAGGTCACCATTTAAGTTGACCCTTAGGCTAAGCTCATCCTCCAGCGGCATACGGCCTGCTAGGCGAATGGTTAGCTCGGGAATCGCGAACGCGGCATCGGAGAACTCGAGAACCTCATTGGCGTAATTCATTCTGACGGGTCTGACTTGGTTGAATTCTATATCGTTCCAGACGAGCCGCGCTTCATCAAAAACACTGTCCGCAATGATCGCTTCTGGGTTGAGGAGGTCACCCTGGGAAAACAAGGAGCCTGTTAACCAAAGGTCGACACTTTCGGGCAATGTATGAATACGAGAAATATTAACTTCATTCAGCTGCATCGTGGCGGTGTATGGCATCTTTTCACCAAGCGTGATGTTGGCTGAGACATTGGCCGCGCCCGCTACGCAACTACCGGAGACCTTGGATTGGCCGTTGGCTGCGCGGAACTGTAAATCGGTTTGGCCCAGGTTGAATCCATAGACTGAGAAATCTTTAATTTGGAGAGCAGCCTCGCCGTTGAGTTCGTTCAGCTCGCCGTTGAATTTCCCTTGTCCAGAAACGCTTCCCGTTGATTCAAGGTCACCAAGAAAGGGGGTAATCAGCTCCATTTCGATTTGCTCTGCTTCAAAATTGAATAAAGTCGGGCTGTCGTTGTTCAGAGCGATTTGAACTTCAAGGTTGCCATCTTCTGGAAGGTGCCTGCTTTCAATCGTGAGCCATGGGTCTTCAGGCATCATGGTGATGTTGACGAGCGTTTCCCCAAAGTTTGCTTCATCAACAAACATTGTGTCTGATTTAATCTGTGCGCGAACCTTGGGCTGGGCGAGCTCTCCGGAAATGGTAATGTGACCATCGAGAGAGCCCTCAAAGCGGTCGGCATGCTCGGGAATGGCCTGAATTGAATTTAAGAGTGGCGCTGCTAAGACTCGCTTCACTTCAAATGCGCCATCAAAAGTGGGGATATCGTTAAACTCAATTCGAGCTGTGCCCTGAATGGTGCCTGGCTGACGTTGGATATCGATCCTGGGCAATTGCAAAGCATTATCGGCGAAAATAATCGTTGCCTGAGTTTGCCCCAGTTGGAAGGTGTCAATTCCAAACCCCTTAAACTCGGTGGTTCCTGAGATCACCAAGTCATCGTAAGGTCCTTCCACGGTGGCAGTTAATGGGCCACGCCCTCGGTAAGGTAGACCGACAATGGGACTGATTTCGGCAAGGTTAAATGTTTGGCTGACCGCACGCAGCTCCATTCCTTTGGATGGGTCATAATGAAGTGTGCCGTTGGTGGTGAGTGCTGACCTGCCTTGGGAGATAACCAAGCCCCGCAAATCTATTTTGTCTGCGGTGGTGTAAGCTTTGCCGCGAACCTTACCGTCAGGCAATAAAAGTGAAACCTCAGATCTTGGGTTTTGATAATGTCCTTGAAGGCTTTTAAAATTACCCACACTGAGGTCACTTAGTAGGTTTGCCTCAAAAGGGTTGGCCGTTCCTTGAACACCCAAGGTGCCATTGATTTCACCATCAACCCAGACCGAAGGCTGACCTAGAATCTCAATCAAAGAACCCATACCGACGCCATCGAGATTAAGAGTTATGTCCATGGGCAGACTCGGTTTCAAGAGCACATCACCTTGCGCCTTGATCACACCGAGGTCGGGCCGGTCAATTTTGAGTTCCTCGATGGTGAGCTTGTCGTTGTCAAAGCTTGCCTGCGCCACCAGTGTGCCTAGGTAGTAGTCGAGGACACTCACATTTTTGCCCCCCACTGTGAGGTTGAATTTGAGGTTGTTGAGGTCTCCTTGAATGGAGCCATCCACTCGAACCAGACCTTCCATTTCGGGGAGAGATGGAATCTTTTGCCGTAATCTTTCAAGGATAGCCGAGCCGCCAATTTTCATTTGAAGATTGATATTGTTGCTGAATTCGAGTTCACCGCTGGGCTCAAGGTGGAGTCCGGGGAGGAATATCTTGACGGCGTCAATATTAATGGAATCGGGTGAAAAGAGCGCTCCGGTGATTTGCGCTTGTCCTTTGGCTTCAAGGCCAATGTCTTGAGTGGCATCGGTGTAGTGAAGCGAGGGGATATGAATGGAGGCGTTATGCCCCTGCCATGCTCTAGGTGTAGCTCTCAATTCTAAGTTCTGTGCCGAGATTGAATACTCTTTTGTGGCGTATCGAAAAGTGGTGTTGACGATCCAAATTTCGTCGATGCTCGGGGGGGCTGAGTTTTCAGAGTCTTCGGGCACGGTTTCTTGCCCAGCCGGTTTTCTATTTTGAAAAGCCGCGATATCGGACTCAAGAATGTCACCTTTTAGCCCATCCACTTCCAAGCTGGTCGTCAGCAAGCCTGCTCCGGGTTTCCATTGAGGCCGAATGCTTATTTTGGCCCGGTGGATGGTGACCCAGGGTCCACGTTCGTTTGGTCGAAAAGCAGTGACATCCTTAATTTCGACGCCCGGTGCAAAGAGCGAAATACGCAAATCACCAATACTGATGGGGTACCCTGTGGACGCCTGCACTTCTTCCTGGATTTGAGTAAGCAGTGATTGCCGCACTCTGGGCGTATCGATTGCAAAGATAATCCCGGTTAGGAGTCCTGTGAGAATACACAGGGATATGATGATGTCGCGCTTCACGCTCTGTCCAACTCCTAGTGTACCGACGGCTGAGGTGCCAAGGCTCGCATTCGCAGGGTTTGGATGCGGTTAAGAATGGCTTCGGCTATTTCTCGTTTTGGTGCCAGTTCGATGGCTTGCTCACTGCCATCACGGGCCAAGATAGTGACCGCATTGGTGGGGCTTGCAAAACCAGTATTTTTTCCACTGATATCATTGGCAACAATCATATCGAGATTTTTGCGGTTTAGTTTTTCGCGGGCATAACCCAAGACATCTCGGGTTTCAGCGGCGAAGCCTACAATGAATTGTTCGCTGCGCATGGCCTCAAGGGCGCCAAGGATATCGGGAGTTTTTTCAAGCTGCAGTTGACCAAGTTCGCTCTTGGTTTTTTTAATTTTATGCTCATGTTGCTCAGCGGGGCGGTAATCCGCGGGTGCTGCCGCCATGATCCAAACATCGCTTTGTTCAAATGCTTTCTCGCAGGCGTCGAGCATATCTTGAGTCGATGTTATCTTGATGACGTTCATACCACTGGGTGCTTCGAGCGCCGTCGGTCCAAGGACGAGTGTGACCTGAGCCCCACGGTCTCTTGCGGCTTGGGCAATCGCGATACCCATACGACCGGTTGAGGGGTTCGATAAAAACCGCGCAGGATCGATATGTTCTCGGGTTGGTCCCGCCGTGACCAGCACACTCATGCCAACGAGATCTCCAGGGCCCAAAAGCGCAGCAGCTTTCTCGGCGATTTGAGCTGGCTCAGCCATACGTCCACCGCCACTGCGACCCGAGGCGAGTGCACCTTGAGTGGGCGACATAAATTGTACCCCGCGCTCTCGAAGGACGGCCACATTGGCCTGTGTGGCGGGATGGTTCCACATGCCGTCTTCCATGGCTGGGCAAATGAGGATGGGCGCTTGGGTTGAAAGTGCTACTGCACAGACCGGATCGTTGGCTCGGCCTTGAGCAAGTCGTGCAAGGGTGTCGGCGGTGGCGGGTGCGATAATTAAGGCATCGATATCGTGTGATAACTCCACGTGACCGATTTCTCCACCTTCGGCGGCCGACCACATATCCTCGATGGCGCGGTGTCCACTGAGGGCCGAAAAACTCATGGCGCCCACAAATCTCGTGGCTCCGCGGGTAAGAACGGGGCGCACATCTGCACCAGCTTCTGTGAGAAGTCTCAAGAGATAGATGGCCTTATAGGCGGCGATACTTCCAGTAACGCAGAGGCCGATGGTCTTTCCGTTCAGCATGGTACTCCTATATCGGATGCTGAGACTGTCTTCTATCGTGATCTTATTGGATTTTTTGAAATTCCTCCTAAAAATCGCGAATCCTGAGTTCTTTGAGGGTGCATCTCATAAATAGTGTGCTATCTGCAGCGCCATAAGGAGCAGACCATGGTTTTGAAGAATTTATTCGGCGGTGGGCCTCTATCTGAGAAAAAGATCGAAAAAATAACGAAGTTGGTGTGTAACCCATACTGCCAACCAGATGTGCGAAAGCGCGAGATGTGCCGCTTGCTCGACGATGAGCAACCCGCTGCATTACAGGCGGTTTTAAAGCGATTTGCGTTCAATTCCAACGGCGGTATCGCCGATGAGGATGAGAAAAAATGGCTTGAAAATCAGATGGTTGACATGGGTAAGCTCGCGATTGAGCCCTTGGAGCTTTACATCCGAACCGGCAAACAGCTGACCTATGCGTTACGTGCTTATCATCGGATTCAAGGTCCTGAGAAATCGGCAGATTTCTTTTTGACCGTGCTTCATGGTCACGGCCCAGATGCTTACCGGGCGATTGAAGCGAAACTGCAGATCGTTTGGCAATTGGCCGACTATCTCGAAAATGAAGGCGTTATTGCCGGTCTTGCGCCTTTCGTCGAGGATCATTCCGACGATATCCGCTGGGCTGTGATGGATCTTCTTGAGAAGATTGCCGACGCAGGAACCCTGAAATCGGAGGTTCAGCAAGTCTATGCCGCTAAAATGGGAATACTTTTGGCTGATGACTCAGCCGGGCCACGTATTCAGCGCCGAGCCGCCGAAGTCTTGGCGGATCGTGAATGGCGGGTCGATTCGGCCGCGACGGCGGTGGCTCCTGTCTTGGCGGACGAATTCTTCATCGATAAAAAATATTATGTGCGACGACGTAGCAAACCGAAGAGCTAGAAAGACTTCCTGTCATTTTTTGCTTGACCAGCGACCCCTCGGGGTGCGACTAAGCTCTCGCAACTTGGCGGGTTCACTTCCGTCTGAGTCATTTACCTATAATCGAGGTTTAAAGAAGGCCTGAGGAGACACCCGTTCTCTTCAGCCAAACCCACACAGAAACAAAGTGCTTAGAGCACCCAACCCATCGCCGCTTTTGAGGCAATCATCACGCGGCATCAGAGAAACATTCCATGGCAAAAGCAGAAGCAAAAGCAAAGTCAGTGAAAAGTGATGATGAAGTCATCAATCTTAATGAATTAAAGAAAATGAAGCCTCAGCAGCTGGCTAAGTATGCAGCCAAGCTGGATATTGATGGGCTGGCAGGAATGCGTAAGCAGGAATTGATGTTTGCAATTCTACAGGCGCAGACTGAAAAGGGCGGCAAAGTCTACTCTGAAGGCGTTCTTGAAACATTGCCTGATGGTTTTGGATTTCTTCGTGCACCTGATTATAACTATCTGCCAGGTCCAGATGATATTTACGTATCACCTTCGCAAATTCGCCGTTTGAACTTGAAGACTGGTGACACTGTTGCTGGACTTATTCGTCCACCTAAAGATTCTGAGCGATATTATGCATTGCTTCAGGTTGAGTCGGTGAACCATGAAGTACCTGAGAAGGCTCGTCAGCGTATCTTTTTCGACAACCTAACGCCGCTTTATCCAACCGAACGCTTCGTCATGGAGCACCCCGGTGGCGAGATGTCCACGCGAATTTTGGACCTTTTGGTACCAATCGGTAAAGGCCAGCGCGCACTTATCGTTTCACCTCCACGTGCAGGTAAAACAGTTTTCTTGCAGAACGTGGCTCACGCCATTGCTCATAACCACCCAGAATCGATGTTGATCGTTCTTTTGATTGACGAACGTCCTGAAGAAGTTACCGATATGCAGCGTTCTGTAAAAGGTGAAGTTGTAAGCTCTACATTTGATGAGCCAGCACAGCGTCACGTTCAGGTTGCTGAGATGGTTATCGAGAAGGCCAAGCGTCTTGTTGAGCACGGTAAGGATGTTGTCATTCTTCTCGACTCCGTGACCCGTCTTGCTCGCGCATACAACACTGTTGTTCCTCCATCAGGTAAGATTCTTTCTGGTGGTGTTGATTCAAACGCTCTGCACAAGCCAAAGCGTTTCTTCGGTGCTGCACGTAACGTTGAAGAAGGTGGTTCACTGACCATCATCGGTACTGCACTTGTGGATACAGGTTCTCGTATGGATGAAGTTATCTTTGAGGAATTCAAAGGAACAGGTAACTGCGAACTTCACCTTGATCGTAAGCTCATGGAAAAGCGTATCTTCCCTTGTATGGACATCAACCGTTCAGCAACTCGAAAAGAAGAAATGCTTTTGGGCGCCGACGTTTTGAACCGCGTTTGGATTCTGCGTCAGCTGCTTCACCCACTCAACGTCATCGATTCTATGGAATTCTTACTTTCCAAGATGAAGGGCACGAAGACCAACCAAGAATTTTTGGACTCCATGAGTTCATAATTTCTAGTTTGTCTAGATTGTTAGATTCTAAAGAGGGGCTTGGTTATCAAGCCCCTTTTTTTTTGCCTACCTTGCCACTTTAATGACCTGCTGCGTCATCGTTTTTTTGAATATTTGCACATCTTTGGACGATGGTGGTCTTACGGGGTACACTGTTTGGGCCGAGCTGGCATTCCCCGGGTGGGGTCTGTCCGCTTTAGATGTTTAGGCAAAGATGTTCAGGGATGGAGGAGCCCTATACTATGGCGGGTTTAGGAGAACTGCTGGTTCGCGAAAGCATGATCAGCGTTGAACAACTGCAAGAAGCGCAGTCTGAAACACGTCGCTCTGGAGTTCGCCTCGGAGCCTCGCTGGTCAAACTGGGAATGCTTGAGGAGGGTAAACTTCTAGAGTTTCTCTCGCGTCAGTATCATGTACCTTCGATCAATCTTGACGACTTTGAAATTGATCCTGATGTGATCAAGCTTTTGCCCCAAGATGTGGCGATTAAGCACCAAGTCGTTCCGGTGCATAAGGCAGGTCCTTCGCTGGTTGTAGCGATGGCAGATCCATCCAATATTTTCGCAATCGACGATATCAAATTCTTGAGCGGCTACAACGTAGAGGTTGTGGTTGCCAACGAAAGCCAAGTAGCACGTGCCATTGAGCGGTATTACCTTGGCAACGTCGCGATGTCGCTTGACGCGGTGATGCGAGAATTTGATGAAGAAGAAATCGAATTCGATGTTGATGAAAATTCAATTGATGTTAGCGATTTAGAACGGAGTGCTGAAGATGCACCGGTCGTAAAACTCGTTAACTTGATTCTCATTGATGCTATCAAAAAGGGCGTTTCTGATATTCACGTTGAATCTTACGAGAAAACATTTCGTGTGCGTTACCGCATTGATGGTGCGCTTTATGAGGTGATGAGTCCGCCACCGAAGCTACGTGATGCGGTTATTTCGAGACTTAAAATTATGAGTTCGCTGGACATCGCCGAACGACGTTTACCTCAAGATGGTCGTATCAAGCTCAAGCTTGGTAAGGGCCGCGAGATGGACTTTCGGGTTTCCGTGCTACCGACGCTTTTTGGCGAAAAGGTTGTTTTACGACTCCTAGACAAGAGCAATCTGCAGCTGGATATGACTAAGCTTGGTTTTGAGCAAGATTCGCTGGATTCTTTTCTGCACGGTATTCACCAGCCTTACGGAATGGTTTTGGTCACGGGGCCGACGGGAAGCGGTAAAACGACGACTTTGTATTCGGCCCTTTCAGAGCTTAACCAAACAACTGAAAACATCTCGACTGCAGAAGATCCCGTGGAATTTAACTTAAACGGGATCAATCAGGTGCAGATGCACGATGATATCGGCTTGAACTTTGCGTCAGCGCTGCGTTCCTTTCTGCGACAAGATCCAGACATCATCATGGTTGGTGAGATTCGAGACTTTGAGACGGCTGAGATCGCGATTAAAGCGGCGCTTACGGGTCACTTGGTTTTATCAACGCTTCACACCAATGATGCGCCATCTACTGTTTCTCGATTATTAAATATGGGTGTTGAGCCGTTTTTGATTACCGCCAGTTTGAATGCGGTTGTGGCTCAACGACTCTGCCGAAAGATCTGCAGTGACTGCAAGGTCGAGGTAACCGTTAATCCGCAAACGCTGGTCGATTTGCAAATGAGCCCCGCCCAAATTGAAGGCGCGAAAATTCAACGGGGAGAAGGTTGTCACACGTGCTCAGAAACTGGTTACAAAGGACGGGTTGCTGTTTACGAAGTGATGACCATGCACGACGAACTCAAAGAGATGCTTCTGAATGGAGCTTCGACGGCGGAACTAAAATCCGAAGCCGTTCGTATGGGCATGCGTACCTTACGACAGTCAGCCGTTCGGAAAATGCTTGAAGGCATGACGACGGCGGATGAAGTCGCGCGCGTGTCGGCTGCCGATTAAGGGGTTTATGGGCGAGGAACTTACGGATAGTTCAAGCAATGGTTTGAACCTGCACGCTCTTTTAAGAGCTATGATGGATTATGAAGCCAGTGACCTTCATATCACCACAGGCTCGCCACCTCAGCTGCGTATTGATGGGGCGTTGACTCCATTAAAAACAGAAGCTCTTCGGCCTGGTGACACCCAGCGCCTGTGTTTTTCGGTTCTTTCTGAAGAGCAACGTGAGAAATTCGAAGAGGAAAAAGAACTCGATTTTTCTTTTGGTTTGAAGAACATGGCGAGATTTAGAGCCAACTTCTTCATGCAAAGAGGAGCCGTTGCTGCCGCCATTCGTAAAATTCCGTTTGAAGTCCCAACCATGAAAGAGCTGGGTATCCCTGACTCGATGCGACAGTTGGGCAGGCGCTCATCAGGTTTGGTACTCGTTACTGGGCCCACGGGCTCCGGAAAATCCACGACTCTGGCTTCGGTGATTCACATGCTCAATACTGAGCGGCGTGGTCACATCATCACGATTGAAGACCCCATAGAGTATTTGCATCCGCATAAGATGTGCCTCATCAACCAGCGCGAAGTTGGGCACGATACGGCAGGCTTTAAGGAAGCGCTCAAGTATGTTCTGCGCCAAGATCCCGATATTATTCTCATCGGGGAGATGCGCGACCTGGAAACCATTGAGGCAGCTTTGACGCTCAGTGAAACAGGGCACTTGGTTTTCGCGACCCTGCACACCAATTCATCGGTGCAGACTATCAATCGAATTATTAATGTATTCCCCACATATCAACGCCTTCATGTGCGAGCGCAGCTCTCATTTGTCCTACAAGGCGTGATGAGTCAGCAACTTTTGCCCAAGATTGGCGGAGGTCGAGTCCTGGCAACAGAGGTCATGGTGACCAATGCTGCGGTGCGAAATCTCATCCGTGAAGAGAAAATTCATCAAATTTATTCACACATTCAAGTGGGTGGGGCAAAATATGGAACACAGACGATGAATCAATGTCTTTACGATTTGATTCAAAACAAAACAGTTCTCGCGGAGGACGCGTTATCGCGCAGTCCCAACTTCGAGGAACTGGAACGGATGCTGCGGTAAGACGTTGGTTGATAAAAGATTGGATCCTCGGGTAACACAGTTTTAAGAATGCCCGCGGAAAAGGGGAAACATGGCAGTTTTCATCTGGGAAGCCAAAACGAGAGTCGGGGAAACCCGTTCCGGCGAAATGGAAGCCGATTCCTCAGCCCTGGTTACACAGCGGTTGCGTGCGCAACAGCTTCAAGTTGTGAAGGTTCGCAAAAAACCGACCGAAATCATTATCAGGATGCCAGGTGCCACAGGTGTTGAACCCAAAGACCTGATGGTTTTTACGCGTCAGTTCGCCACCATGATTGATGCCGGACTCCCGATGGTTCAATGTCTAGATATTTTGGGCACTCAGATGGAGAACCCAGACTTCAAGAAAATCGTCATCGCGGTAAAGCAATCGGTTGAATCCGGTTCGACACTGGCCGATGCATTGCGCAAACACCCCAAGGTATTCAACCGCCTCTTCGTGAACTTGGTTGAAGCCGGTGAGACCGGTGGTATTCTCGATACGATTTTGAACCGACTTGCAGAGTACATTGAAAAAAATGCGAAGCTTGTAAAGCAAGTCAAAGGGGCAATGATCTATCCCTCATTGGTCCTGGGCGTGTCGCTTCTGGTGACACTGGTTCTCTTGATCTATGTTATCCCGGTTTTCCAAAACATGTTCGAGGATTTCGGGCAGGCATTGCCGGGCATGACTCAAGTAGTTGTCGATATGAGTGAGTGGACCCGTGATAATACATTCTTGATTTTTGGTACCCTCATTGGTGGTTCTGCGGCAGCCTATTCTTTTATTAAGAGCAAACAGGGACGGCGACTCTTTGATGAGTTTGCCCTGCAGGCACCTATTTTCGGGCCTCTTGTTAAGAAAGTCTCGGTCGCTAAATTTACGCGAACGATGGGAACGATGCTTGCGTCGGGTGTACCCATTTTAGAAGCACTTGATATTGTAGCCGGTACCGCCGGAAATGTTGTGATTGAGAGCGGACTGCAAACGGTTCGTGCTCGAATCAGTGAGGGTAAGGCTATGGCGCAATCATTGGGCGAGATGAAAGTCTTTCCCACGATGGTTGTGCAAATGATTGCAGTTGGTGAATCGACCGGTGCGATGGATACAATGCTTAATAAAATTGCAGATTTCTACGATGATGAAGTCGATGACGCGATCGGTACGATGATGAGTCTCCTAGAACCTGCCATCATGGCATTTCTTGCGGTCTTACTCGGTGGACTTGTTATTTCGATGTACCTGCCTGTTTTCTCCATGGCCGGTTCAATTGGTTCTTAACCTCAGGTATCGATGATGGGGTTGGTTCAGCGAGAGGCTGCTTTACAGCGACGCTTACCTTGGCTTCTCGTCTTCAGGGCGGTGATTGCCACCGTTCTTCTTACCCTTAATTTCCTTGCAGATTACTTTGAATGGCCTCAGCGCCGTACGTCTTTATTGCTTTATGCGGTGATCATCGGAACCTACCTCATGGTTCTGGTTGTCGGCATTTTGCTCAAAAAAGGGACGAAGCCTGTTGTGCTGAGCCGGTTGTACCTTTTTGGAACGGTGCTTTTTGCCTTGATGTTCGTTCAGGGTACCGGCGGTATCGCCAGCCCATTTTCGTTTTTGTACCTACTCGCGATTCTCGATGGTTCTATCATTGGGGGGCAGCGCGCAGCCATTGCCTTAGCCTCGGCATGCAGCGTGATCTATGGCGCTCAGTTGGTGCTCCAGCTTTACGGTGTTGCCACAGCGGGCTTAACGCCTATTCCACCCGTAAGAGATTTTGCATTCCAGGTTGGGGTGCATATGGGCGCTTTTTATCTGGTGGGACTTTTGTCGGGCTACCTGGCGGAGCTTTTGGAAAGAGCCAGATTACTGGCAAGTACCGCTCAACAAAACCTTGCTCGAGCGCGTGATTTACACAGCGCGGTGGTAGAGTCGCTTCCACTGGGGATTATTGCAGTCAACGAATTGATGGAAATTCGAACCGCCAATAAAGCAGCTTCGAATATTTTGGCGATGCCCATGTATCAGCTGGTCGGCAGTGTTGTTCCTCTTTCCTTACGCGGATTCTTAACGCGCCATGAGAGTTTTGGTGAAGTTGAAGTTGAAATAGCAGAGCGAAAAGTCTCTCTTGCGCTTAGTCGATGTCCGGTACAACCCGATGATGAGAGCGAAGATGATGAGCACGAAGAACTCACTCTCTTGGTCTTGGAGGACCGTACGGAGATTCGAATTCTGGAAGAAGATTTACGCATTAAACAGCGGCTTGCATCCATTGGGGAATTGGCGGCCGCGATGGCCCATGAGTTGAGAAACCCATTGGCTTCTATGTCGGGTTCGGTTGAGCTTTTAACGCGCTATTTCGAAGAGGGCGACGACAAGCAATTACGGCTTAGCAATATCGTTTTGCGTGAAGTGGAACACCTGAACCGGCTCGTTGAAGAGTTTCTTATTTTTGCGAGACCGACGCCTCCGGTTCAAACGATGGTCGATGTCCCAGGGCTATGCCGAGAGGTGGCGGAAGCTGTATCCCACGATCCGGCTTGGGAACGTCACAGCCTCAAGCTGGAGCTACCCGACCGATTGTTTGTACGCTTTGACCAAGGGCAGGTACGCCGGGTTCTGTGGAATTTACTTCGCAATGCAGTGGAAGCATCACCAGACGGCAAACCTGTGAAAATGATTGTTCAGGAACGTGAGGGTATGGTGGTTATTGCCATCGTGGATGAGGGACCCGGTATTCCTGCAGAGCTAAGAGATGAAATATTTGAACCCTTCAAAACGACGAAGCAAGGCGGTACGGGTTTAGGTTTGAGCATATGCCACAGGATTGTCAGCTCGCACGGCGGCCGAATCGAGGTTTACTCGAAGCCCGATGAGGGGACGCGAATGGAAGTGGTCTTATCTGCTCGTGATGATTTGCCGGGAGATGCCGGCGGACAAATGACACGGTTAGGGCGCTTGCCCGTTCGCGAAGAGGCTAGAAAAATAAGCCGAGATTAAAATCTTTGTTTTCTGCGCTTAGCTTGAGTGGTTAAACACCAAGAGCTACGATGTCCATGTGGCGAAATTACTCATAGTAGACGATGAACTCTCCATGAGAGAGTTTCTGCAAATTCTCATGGAAGGCGAAGGCCACGAAGTGGAGCTTGCGGCCACCTACGCTCAAGCTCAACAATGTTGCCGTGATGCCCAATTCGATCTCGTGATTACAGATTTGAAATTGCCGGACGGCTCGGGGCTCGATGTTCTCAAGGCTGTCAAAGAAAGCCAAGTTGATGCCCAAACAATTATGCTCACCGCGTTTGCAACGACTGAGACCGCGGTCGAAGCGATGCGACTTGGGGCTTACGATTATCAAATTAAACCGGTCAAAGTGGATGAACTCTCGGCTCTGAGTACGAAGGCTTTGGAGAAAGTACAGCTGGTTCGTGAGAACCGAGAACTCTCTCTTGAGCTTAACCAGCGAATAACGACCGATAGAATTCTAGGCCAAAGCAGTGCCACCCGTGCATTGATTAAGATGATTGCGAAGATTGCTCCTACAAAATCCAATGTCTTGATTGAAGGTGAAAGTGGCACGGGCAAGGAGCTTGTCTCAAGAGCAGTTCATGACGCCAGTACTCGTAAGACTGGACCTTTTATTGCCATCAACTGCGGAGCGATTCCTGAATCTTTGATCGAGGCAGAGCTCTTTGGCCACGTGGCCGGTGCCTACACGGGGGCTTCTAAAGCTCGCGATGGACTTTTTGAGGCGGCCAATGGAGGCACGCTTCTACTGGATGAAATTGGTGAACTGCCATTGTCCATGCAGGTGAAATTACTTCGTGTGTTACAGGAACGACGGGTTCGGCGCGTGGGAGACGATAAAGAGCGAGACGTGGACATCCGGTTGATAGCTTCAACCAACCGTGACCTCGAGGAAATGGTCGGTGAGGGAGCGTTTCGCGAAGACTTATTTTACAGGCTCAATGTTGTACGCCTAAGGGTTGCCCCTTTACGAGAGCGAGCAGAAGATATCCCGATGCTCGCCCGTGGATTTGTTGCCAAGTATGCTACCGATGCAGAGAAGCAAATCAGTGGAATAGCGCCCGACGCTATGGCTACGCTTTGTTGTTACCCATTTCCGGGTAACGTGCGTGAGCTGGAAAATAGCATTGAACGGGCGGTGGCTTTGGCGGCTGAAGAGTTTATTCAGCGCGAAGATCTGCCAGAGAAAATATTACAAAAAGCCTCTGATCCGTCGGGAGATCCTCTAGAGTTCATGGAAGAAGGTGTGAATCTCGAAGGGCGTCTGCAGCAGATTGAACTTAGCTTCATCATGGAAGCGATGCGCCGAACCGGTGGCGTGAAAAAGCGAGCCGCTGAACTTTTGGGGCTATCGTTTCGAAGCTTTCGCTACCGTTTGCAAAAGTTGAATATGGGCGAGGACTCTGAGAACGATGAGTCTGATTAATTTGAAGATTTCAGAAACCCTTTTGGCCCCAAGTCGGCCTCTCTGAGCCCTCAGGCCGTAACCGGTAAAACCACATCGAACTTACCTACGAACTCATTTTCACTTTGATTTGAAAGGGGAATGGTTCGCTCTGGGACTGCCCATGGATCGTCCTCTAGAAACGGGTCGTTTTCAAAGTAGAGCTGAGTGGTAAGGCTTGCCGTATCGGAGGCACCAGCTTGGTAAGTCACTTTGAAGTGAATATGCTCGGGGCGGTAGGTACCAGCATTGGGATAGCGACCGGGCCGGATGGTGGTAAATTCGTAGTACCCATCTTCGTTGGTTGTCATTTGGCCACGCATTCGGAATGCATCACTTGAGTTATCGTAGTCACCGGCATCATCGGCATGCCAAACGTCGACCACAGCGCCGACCAAAGGTGTGAGGCAATCAGCGGCAAAGACTGTTCCTGAAATCACCAGAGGTCGGCCAGGCTCATCTTCGCCGACCAGTTCGGCCCGGTATGGAGGGTTGTCGCGGTAAAAGGGACCCTCAATATCGGAGGATGTTAGCTCGCAGATGTCTTCTGGCGCAGTGGCGTCTGTGCTGGGATCTGTTGCATCGGCCGCATCGGTGGGCTCTGGCGCAGTGGGATCTGATGCATCTGGCGATGTGGGGTCAGATGCATCGGCCGCGTCCGGCGCAGTGGGATCTGTAGCATCTGGAGATGTAGGGTCAGGCGTTCCGGGGTTTGTAGGGTCGCTTTCACTCGGGCTTGGTTCGGTGATGACAGGGTTGGATTCTCCGCAGCTTTGCACGAGGACTGTTCCCAGAGTGATGGCGGTCGCCTTTTGAATAAACTGTCGCCTAGTTGGGGAAGGTTTCGTCGACATGATGTTCTCCTTGAGCAATGAGTAGCGGCAATGACTAAGACCTTTAGTGTGACCGATTTAATCATTTCAAATAGGAATATTCTGTTTACTCGATTGTTCGTCAATTATATATAAACATAATGGCATATCCAACACCATCTCTAGATTCCCTGCGTTGTTTCGTTGAAGCAGCCCGGTTTCTAAACTTCCGCTCAGCTGCGAAGGCTGTAGCCCTCACTCCGGCGGCGCTGGGCCAACGCATTCGCCAGCTTGAAGAGTTGATGGGGCACCAGCTTTTCCACCGTACAACACGCAGCGTGACGCTCACAGAGCATGGTTTGGCTCTTCTTCCCCATGCTCAGCATGCTCTCGAGGCAGCCCAGGAGTGTGTGCGGGCTGGCCGCGGCGAGCTTGAGCCGCCTCCTACGGAAATTGTCTTGGGAACCCGTCATGAGCTTGGTTTGAGCTGGGTGGTCCCGGCGTTGGCTGTACTCAAGGAGGAGCTGCCCCATTTAACGATTCATCTGTATTTTGGTTCCGGTCTAGATCTTTTGGCTCACAGTGCTTCTTTGGAAATTGATTGCGCCATTACATCAAGCCGAATGATGGATCCTCGTCTGGATGCCTTTCAGCTTCATGTTGAAGAATACGTTTTCGTTGGGAGTACGGAACTCTTAGAAGAAAATCTTTTGGAACAACCGGGTGAAGCCGCCAACCATACACTGATTGATATCAATGAATCCTTGCCGCTTTTTCGCTACTGGCGCGATGCTCCGGGGGGTATGGACAGCATGAGATTTGGTTTCATTCGCCGTGTTGGAACCATCGCTGCGATACGTTCCTTGGTTGTTCAAGGAGACGGCGTTGCTGTGTTGCCCAAGTATTTTGTGCAAGAGGATATCGATGCAGGACGTCTTCAGATCATCATGCCGGCGGTCACGCCCGTGAATGATTATTTTCGACTCGTCTTTAGAGGCGATGATCCAAAGAGAAGTCTGTTTGAAAGAATGGCGCGTAAGCTGGCTGAGTTACCGCTGACTTAAAGAGCAAGGTTTTGGCGCTTGCAGTAGCCCCAAAGAAATCCGCAGCCGAGCACACTTGTTCCGGCGATCACCGCAAGAAGTAAAAAGACTGAATTTTGGCCATGGTTTGTCTTGAGGTAACCAATGACCAGTTCTTGGATCACAGGCCCAATCGACCCAAGTCCGTTGATGATACCGCTGGCGACAACGGCTTTCTCTTTACTGCTAACATCCATAGCAGCGGTGCCCGAAAGCAATGAGTCTGGTCCCATCATCATGAAGCCGATGAGTCCTAAGAGTAGAACAAAGAGCCAGAGCTGCGTTCCGCCCACCAAGTAGAGCGAGAGTGTCGCAAAAAATGTACCCACACTCATGATGAAAATGACGGGTGTTCGATGACTCTTGAAAAGCTTATCCGAAGCATAGCCGCTGACGATTACGCCTAAAAACCCAACCCAATCAAAGATGGTGGAAAGGTGGCCGGCGGTGGCAGTGTCGAGATCTGGAAAGGATTCGCCCAGAAGCATCGGTGCCCAACTATCGAGCGCGTAGCGAAGAAACTTGAAGCAAAAGTACAAGAGGCCCATGGCAAAGACGATGTTGATCGCTTCACTCCATGGCAGCACTCGGCTTTTCGTTTCGCTTGAGTCGCTGGTATCCACTTCTTCGACAAAGTCTGGAAGGCCAACCTCCATGGGGTTTTCTTTGCCCCAGAAGTAAAAAACAATCCAGATTCCCATCAAGATGACACTGGCACCCCAGAACGACCAGCTGATTCCAAAGAGGGCCAACATGAATGCTGCGAAGTGTTTGGCCAGAATGCTACCAATTTGGTAGCAGGTGCCCCACCAAGCCATGAGTCTACCACGCTCGGAATGAACGCTCCATTTGGCAAGAACGCCGATATTACCTGGCCAACCGGTTGCCTGTGCGAAGCCGTTGATGACCATGAAGCTCATGAGAGGATAGTAGGCGGCGGTTCCGGCATCGATGACAAAGCCAATCCCGATATTGGCAGCGAGAGATATGGCCATGCCCACGAGAATCAGGAGACGGCACGCGAATTTTTGCCCAAGCCGAGCAGATAAAAACTGCCCCAACATATAGGCCATTAAGTAGGCCGCCCAGATATTGGCAAGATCCATATCGGTGAAGCCAAAGTTTCCTTTGAGCTCCGGTTTTACGATTCCAAACCCTTTTCGGCAGAAATAAAAGCCCGCGTAGGAAAGCCAAGTGGCGGTAAACACTTTAATACGCCACCGGGTAACCTCGGGTTGCTTGGTGTTCGGTTGTAAGCTTGCTGCTTGAGTCATGGTTGCCCTTTGAGCACGTCTAAAAAGACACGTTATCGATCTCTACACTTCTTGGAAGGTGGAAAAGGAGAACTTCCGGTGACAATAGGAGCACCTGTCTTGGTTTAATGAGACAGACCCTACCTTTAACCCAGCGTTGATACCAATCTTTAGTACTTTAGTTCTCTGCATTGAGCTGGCCACGTAACCAGTGAAGACTGGAAGATCCGGCAAGTTGATAGGTTACAATAAAGCCAAAGGCGGTGTTCAGGTGGTTTGCCAGCGGAATTTCTTCATATTGAATATCCATCCCACCTTCTCGTAGGCTTGCAATGAGAATCTGCGTAGATTCGGGCGGGACAGTATAATCCCAGATCCCTTGATAGATCTTAATTGGCGCAGTTTGTTCGAAGGGCACCAAGCGGTTGGCTGCAAAGCCGAGTTCGAAAGCAGGGAAGTTTGTGAAGTCACCACTGCTGAATGCGTCTCGAAATTGTTCGGTGAAAATCTCTTCCGCAGAGGTACCCAGTCTGTCCCATAAGGTTTCCACACCCTCATCTTCAATCAGGCATAGCGACAAGATTGCTTCTTCGATTTGCGAGCGACGTGCCTCGTTGAAAACTCCGGCGGTGGAATAGTCGTAATAGTGACTCCACGCGAGTGCAATCAGGGCGTAGAATGTAAGATGTGTTCCATCTGTATTGATGTAGGGTGTCCAAAACTCAAGAAACATATTGGAAGGAGCCGCGGCAGCAAAGGCTTTGATGTCTAGCTCTGGCGCGTAGGTACGATGCAACGAGGCCGCACTCAATGTGGCATGACCGCCCTGACTTAGGCCGGTGAGCGCTAATTTTTTGGAATGCGGCACTTGTGCGTATTCTAGGAAGTTAAGAGTTGCACGGGCCCCATCCAGTGCGGCTTTGGCTTCGCTTTCGGCAACGAGGTAAGGATGGGTTCCTGCACTGCCAAGCCCGGGGTAATCAATGGCTACACCCACGAGGCCTTGTGAACCAAATTGAGCTGCCAATCCTGCGCCAACCGAACCGGCGCCCGGAGCACACCGACTGGCCACACCTACTGTGAGTGGATTGTTTAAAATTACATGGAAGCCATTTTCTGGGTATTGAACATCGAGTGGCAAGGTGATGGTTGCCCGTGCTTGTGTTCCATGTGTTGCAAATTGAACCAGCCATACACTGTAGCCGTTTTGGATATTGGAGCCATAGGCTGCCCACTCGTCGACCGTTTCTCGGTCATACGCACCGATGTAGGTCACCTGCTGGATGCACCCATTTTCGGTACACTCAGTATTAACCTGAGAAGTGATTGCTTCGATGCTTGGTATTGGTGGAAGCGATTCTACAGTTTCTTCGGACTCGGCCGGTGATGTCTCAACGCTATCGTCCGGTTTTGACGAGGACGTCCCTGAAGGGCTGGCGCATCCGAAGAGGAATAAGCCTATTCCCAGGAAGGTGCCTTTGCATAAATGAAAAACCATATGAGTAACCCTACGAAGAACATACACCCTGCGCTTAAAATCATCCAGGCTGATTCAGGCCCGACCACCACAAGACCGATCCCGATACTGCCGCCAACCCATTGAAATCCCCAAATGATTTGTGCGGCTTTCGCTGCACTGATGTTGCGATTCTTAAGTCGGATGGCTTGGTGGTCTGGGCTTCCTTGGAGCGGGGATTTCCCTTTCGAAATCCTAGCAAGAGAGCAAATGGCAACCTCGAAAAGCGGCACAAATAGGATAAACAAGGGAGCGAGCAGTGCTAGGCTGTTGTTGGCAGCGTAGTCTCCAATCATCGTGAGACTTGCTAGCATGAAGCCGATAAACATACTTCCCGTATCACCTAGGTAAATTCGAGCCGGCGCTTTGTTAAACCAAGCAAAACCAGCGCAGCTTCCCGCCAGTGCAAGTGCGGCTGAGGCGATTAAGGGGCGTCCATTTAAAAGTGCGATAACGGTAAGGCTTAAAGCGGCAATAGCAGCTGTTCCCGAAGCAACGCCGTCGGAGACGTCGAGAATATTTACCGCGTTGGTAACCACCACGACCCAAATGACAGTAAGTAGCAATGTGGCCCAGGCAGGTAAGGATGCAATTTGGATGGTGGCGCCGCTTTTAAAGAGTACCCAAATTGCTAAGAGTTGCCCCATGATTTTTAAGCCCGGTGTTAACACGCGCAAGTCGTCGAAGAGACCGAGCATGGTGACGATGGTGCCGCCGAGGAGCATGCCGAGTAATTCTTTATCGAAGTCGAAGACCATTCCAAGGCTGATTAAAAAAGCGAGATAAACCGCAACGCCGCCTAGGTAGGGAGTGGGTTCTTTATGTCGTTTAAGCTTGCCGTCCGGGCTGTCTAAAACGCCAAACGAAATTGCGGCCTTGCGCACCAGTGGTGTGAGGTAAAGCACGAGCCCCAGGCTTAAAATAAAAACAGCCCCAAGAGTAAGCTCAAAGAAATCAGACATGCTTCTTCCTTGAGAAAACCCACATGGAGGCGACCAGCGCAATGGCCGCATAAGACAGGCCGTAGAGGGTACCAAGCTCCAGAAAGTTCTTGGGAATGTTGAGTGCGTTCGAGGCTTCAGGCCGTAGGGATAAATCGGCCAAGTCGGGAATGATGTAGTAGACAGCATGTAAGATTTGGGAGCTTAGCGCATCACCTCCCGCTTCCGATTTTTGCGCAAGGTTCAGAATATCTCCGGCCAGATTGCCGGCTAGGATAAGACCTGAGGTGTAGGTGGCCGCCAGGACAGGTACGCCGACCGTGCTGAAGAATAAAGCCACAGCAACGACCAAGGACATCTCTACCAGGGTGAGCCAAGCACTGGCCCAAAACGCCAACGGTATCTCTTCACCATAAACTGAGAGGGTGAGCGCGGTGGCGCCGAGCATCAGCATCACCACAACTTCCATTGTCGCTACGATGCCTAAATATTTACCGAGAAGGTAGGCCCACCTGGAGATGGGGCGAGTGAGAAGCGTGTAGGCTGTTTTGTTTTTTACTTCTGAACCAAATGAAATCACCGTGAGAGCAATGGCGATAATGGTTCCAAGCATACTGGCCGCCGCAAGCCCCACATCTATGATGAGGCGTCCCCGATGACCAAGAGAGACCGAGCCAGCGGAAATGCTGAGTGCGGTAAGAATTGCTGCAAATACCAGCGTTACCAACAACAACTTATTACGAACGGCTTCTTGAAAGGTCATCGCCGCAACGGTGGTAGTGCCTTGCCATGGACGACTCATTGGGTGGCCTCCTGGTTATTGTTGCTGACTTTCGCAAGAAAGAGTTCTTCAAGAGAGGCGCGATGGGCATCGAGCTCAATGATATCAACTTGATGTTTCCGGAGTGTATCGATGACCCGGTTGGTTTCGTCCGGGCTCGGCAGCGTGAGTTTGTGAGTGCCACCACGCTCCATCAACAAGACGCCAATCTGGCGTAAATCTTCCTGGCAATCTGGGTTACAGATACTGGTGTGTATCTCGACCTTCTCGATGGTTTGACCCAGTAAGGTATGCAGCGGCCCCGACTTTTTAATAGAGCCAGCTTGAAGAATCGCCACGCGGTCACAGATTTGTTCAACATCCGGAAGAATGTGAGTGGAGAAGAAAACGGTTTTACCGCGGGAGCGAAGATCCTCTAAGATAGTCCGAACGAGGTGACGGCCCAGGGGATCGAGACCACTCATCGGCTCATCAAGAATAATGAGATCGGGGTCTGCGACCAACGCTTGAGCGAGGCCGGCGCGTTGCACCATCCCTTTTGAATAAGTTCCGATTTTGCGATTCATCGATTCAGAAAGCTGCACTCGGTTGAGGGCAGCCAACGCCCGCGTTTTAGTCTCTGCTCGGCTCAGTCCGGCGAGCCTTGCATGGTGCATGACCCATTCCAGTGCTGTGAGGTGGGGTGGGAAGAATGCACGCTCGGGCATAAAGCCAACTCTTTGCCGGATACTGGGATCTTGCATGGTACCTCCCAGTACTTCCACTCGTCCCGCTTTGGGTTGAAGTAGGCCCAGTATGGCCTTGATGGTGGTCGTTTTTCCTGCACCATTTGGGCCCAAAAATCCGAAAATTTCGCCTTGCTCGACATGGAGGCAGACGCCGCGAAGGATTTCGAGGGTGGGCGTCCAAAAATGAGGCTTCACGTCGAATGTGAGCCCATCAATATTCAGAGCTTTCACTGCAATTTCTCCTTGGCTTGTTGGCTTAGCCTGATTCGGCGCGCTTCGCTGGTGGTCGCTGCTTGGCCTGTCTCTGAAATGTAGTAATCACCGCCTACTGGATCACTCTTCGGCAACTGCCTGAGCATTCCTGTGCTGACTAAATCTTGGAGAGTGGTTGGGGCTTTATTGAATGAACGGGTGTATTGGTCGATGATGCGCTGAAAGGATAAGAGTTCCTGCTCGAGTACCAAAAGGTTTCTGCGTTCAATGTAGAGTTCACGGAGCTTCTCATCTTGAATGTCGTCGAGAATGGTATCAATCATCGCGATACCGATGTCTGGTTTATGAGATTCGGCTGCCAGTTTCACTGCAAGCTTACCAAGTACCGGAGGGGCCTCTTCGTGCTTGGCAGCCTCAGCGTAGAGCTTAGCTGCCATCTCAAAATCTTGGTAATACATATAATAGTTAAAGCCGAGCATGTAGGCGATTCGCCAGTTGTCGGGTCGCTCCAGTCGGCCCGTTTCTAGGATACGCATCGCGTGTTTGAGGTTGTCGCCGCTGGTATTGAGTACAGAACCTGCGAAGAAGTACGCCGCGCTGAATTTTGGGTCGAGGCCAATGACCAATTCCATAAAGCCCAGCAGGTTTGGATACTCGTATGCGTGCATCCGCCGGTCCCCGAAATGGCTAATCGCTCGAAGCCAATAGTAATCTGCGACCACTTGTTCGTAACCGAGACTGATCAATTTGATGGCAGCATGGGCGGGGAGAACTTCTTTATCGAAGGTTGTATCTTTTCGACTCGTGGCATCAAGGCGCATGTGTGCTTGGCTAAGAATAATCCCTAAAAAAATAAGCCATGGTAGAAATCTTTTCATGGTTCGCCGTTGAGCAAAGTTTCCATACGTCCCTTTGTAGCAGGTGCGAGCGACAATATTTTCTTCTCACGAGCCACATGGCTCAGGCTCAAACGGTCCGCAGCAATCGCTCTTTTCGCGTGGACACGAGCATCGTCATTTTGGCCGGTGATACGAAGCATGAGGGCGAGGTTTGCGTGAGCACTGGCGCAATGTGGTTCCATCTCGAGGGTCTCTCTAAGAAAACCAATAGCGCGTTGGGCTTGGCCGCTTCGGTAGACCGCGCGCGCCAAAGGAACTCTGGTTAGACAGTCGTGCGGGTTTCGTTCTAAACCAGCCATACCCACTGCCGCAGCTTTAGCCCAAAGGTCTTTGTCCTTTGTTTGATTGGCAGCATGTGCAAGCAGCGAGGTCGCGCGTTCAACGGGGCGGTGGTCGCGCGGGTAACGGTCACCGAGTTCAAGCAGCCGCTCCGTGATAACGAGTGGTCCTTCGCCCCGTCTGAATTTAAGGCTTTCGAGTAAGAGTTGTGCCCCAACACTGAAAGGGGCAGCGTCAACGGCTTGTTGAGCCACAGATTCTGCTCGTGGAAGATTGTTGGCTCGGCTAAGAAGTTGCGCCTCGTCTTGATAGTGCCGGTTGAGAATACCGGGAACCAGAAAACCAATAAGAACGACACCTAAAGCTCCTATACTGGCGTGAACATGAGCCCAGCTTTGCTCCTCCTCAAAGGGGCCGGGTTCATGAGATAGTCTGAAAATATAAGCAGTCCAAACAGCGGCGGTGGCTATAATAATGACCACATGAAGTGTGGTTGAAAACATCGCGGGTATCAGAAAAGCAAAGAAGGTTCCGAGGTGGGGAAGTCGCTGGGACCATGATGTTTCGATTCGCAGCAGAGCTAGAAAAGGCGTAGCGAGTGCGGCGGCAATGGCAACCAAACCTAAAAATCCTGCTTCAATCCAGCCGTGTAAAATCGCATTGTGGGCTTGTTGGGCAAAGCGTGGGTAGTGAACAAGACCATCGAGTGCAACACCGTGCATGCGCATGGCTTGCGCGAAACCGGCAATACCAACGCCTTCGGGGCGTGCAAATGCAACTTCCAAACTGCTTTGCCAAATCGAGAGACGACTAAAAGAGAGTGGGTCTGCGCTGCCTGTAATACGATTATAGAGGAGAGCTGCGGCACCGCAGGTTGCGATAACAACCAGAGCACTTAGATATTTTTTAAAGCGGCCAGAGACAGCGACAAAGCATGCTGCACCGATGAGTAAGGCAAGCACGGCAGAACGGCTTTGGGAAGCAAAGACGGCGGCCGCGCAGATCACGGTGCCCAATAAAGGGAGTTTGGACTTTGGTTGCTGAATAAAAAAGTAGAGGAGAATAAGTGCGCATGGAGCAAGCCATGCGGCGAGGTTGTTGGGGTTGCTAAAGGCACCACTTGCCCGAGCCAGTGGTTCTGCGGCCCAGAGGGTGAGCGCGTAGGCTGCATGAATCACGGCCACAAAACATATCGTTTTCAAAAGGGTCGAAGAGGTATTTTGTTCGCTGTGAGTCAGGGCGAGAAAGAGCCCACAAATAATGGTTCCCGTAACTGTGGCTTGAATACCTAAGCCGAGATTGTCTGCAACGGTGAGACCCCAAAGCATGGCAATCAACGCAGTTCCTACTGGGATTATGGCGAGGCTTTGAAGGGGAACTTTTCTTTGAGGCCATGCGCAAATGCAAAGGTAGGCAAAGAGTGCACGAAGCACCGCGGCTGAAAAATGCGTCGTTGCCCCATCCACATAGAGGGAGCAACCCATTATCAATGCAGTGAGGCAAATGGCACGTTTAGACATAGCTGGCATCATGAACTGAAATAGAGTTGATTTAAAGTAATGTGCAGGTTGAATTCAGGTTTTGATCGAGGCTGTGTTCGAGGGGAGATGGCAAAAAAAAGGACCCGCCATAGGCGAGCCCTTTTCATATACTAACTGAACGCAGACTTAGAGCTGAATATCGTTACTCATGTGCTCCATGTCGCCGCCGTCATCAATTTTCCAGTTGTCGCAAGTTGCATCGCTATCGATGTTACCACTTGCAGTAATGGTAAATGATGTATCGTTACCCGTCGGTGTATCCGTCGGAGACGTACAACGTGAATCCTTACCGTCAACTTGAGTTGCACCTGTTGCAGTCAAACCCTGTACCGATGTTGATGCATCGTTGCAGAAGTAAGAGTAGCGTGGCTCTTGACCGGTTGACCAATCGCAGAAACAGCTGTTTGAACAAACAAATGTATCTTCGGAACCGAAGTTTGTTTGCTTAGCAGTGTATACCGCTTTCAAGTTCGCTTTAGCTTCTGACTGCTTAGCGCGTGCTTGAAACTTAGAAAAGTTTGGAATTGCGATGGCCGCAAGAATACCAATAATGGCAACAACAATCATGAGTTCGATAAGAGTAAAACCCTTAGATAGAATTCGTTTCATTTTACGTTTCTCCCTCCCCAATACTAGGGCTCTGGCACTCCCGCGAGCGCCGGTTATCCTTGTGAAAAATTAGCACAAGGGCGGTTGTTACCCAAACATTCTGCAAACAAAGTGCCAGTTCTCTCAATTTTAAGAGTCGTGTGATAATAGGGATTTAACCAATAGGTAACCTTTTGAAAGTGACAATATTTGTCACCTCGCACTAAAACAGTGACGTGTTTTGTCGCTTTCTGGGACTTTAATGGGCTCCAGAGGGCATTATAATGGGGGCGCGAGTGAAATTGCGTCTTTCAAAGGTTCAAACGAACTGAGCCTAGCGATATAGAGTAGGTATGATGGAAGAGTTACTCGGGCCGTGGCTCATTATATACGTACTTTTTGTGGGAGCCTGCGTGGGTTCCTTCCTTAACGTGGTCGTCGCGAGACTGCCGCGTGCCATGAGTGTGTCTCATCCGCGCTCGCACTGCCCGCTCTGCAAGCATCAGCTGACCTGGTACGAGAACATCCCCATTGTGAGCTTTTTGGCTCTCGGGGCTAAATGCAGCGGCTGCAAGGCCCCGATTGCTTGGCGTTACCCACTCGTTGAGACTTTGATGATGGCACTGTCGGGAGCGTTTTGGTTTCGGTTTGGATTGAGCTTCGAATTTCTCATCTGGTGGCCGCTCTCTGCCGCCTTATTGGCGATTGTATTTCTCGATATCGATCATTGGTGGATCCCAGATGTGATCACGTGGCCGGCTATGGTTTTAGTGGCGGGTGGCTCGTTTTTACCGGGCGGCTTGATGCCGATTGAAGCGGCGATGGGTGTTATCCCAGCCTTACTCATTTTTTCGGTCGGACTCGTATTCAAGCTGCTGCTCAAAAAAGAAGGTCTGGGTTTTGGCGACGTTAAGTTGCTCTTGTTGATCGGATTGGCACTGGGACCCATCAGCGGTTTGCACGCCTTGTTTCTCGCGGCACTCCAAGGGGCAGTGATTGGTGGTTTGGTCGCCATGAGCGGTGGTCACCAAAGTGAAGCGAGCCAAGCGGATGATATTGCTTTCGATGATGATTGGGAGCCGCCCCCACGGGCAGTGCCTTTCGGACCATTTCTCGTCATGGGCGCATTTCAAGTGGTTCTTCTTCCGGATGTTTTTGAGGCGTTACCGATTAAACTTGGGCAATGGGTTTTGGGGCTGGGCACTTGAAGGGCTTGTGGGCAAGACTCATTGTTGGGGTGTTGGGTGCGACCGTTGTGGCGGGAACATTGGCGGCTGTGATTTTTTTCATCTGGCAATCGGATGCGATTCGCCAAGAGCAGTTCTTGAGTTTAACGCTCGATGCCGAGCAAAAGGCGCGCGCCTTAACCAGGGCTCCGGAGTCAAACTGGGAAGCGAGTATCAGCGAGCATACCGGTGAAGATGGTTTAGATTTTACTTTGATAGCTTCCCACGGTGGCAATCATTCATCAGGCCGTGAGACTTTTGTAGCGGTGTTGAGCTTAGAGACTCCGCACAGCCTGGCAGGATACCAGCACGCAGTTGTCTCGCTTCACGGTGAGCGATGGTTAGCTCTTGTGGCCTCGGTCCCAGCTCACAAGATGTATGACAAACTTTATAACTCTCTGGCCACAGCTTTGCTTTGGTTCTTGGTGCTTGCGCTGGCTCTCGTGGCTTTGACGATGCTTTTTTATCGGCGCTTGGTGATAGGGCCGGTCGAGCGACTTAAAGAGCTGGTGGGGGAGGCTGATGCTACTGGACTGTCTCAATTTGGAGAAGTCCAACCAGGTGATTTCGGATTTTTGAGCCGCGGCATTATCTCTATGAATCAAAAGATGGCCGACGACGCCAAGGAGTTGAGTCATCGCCTCGATGATCTCACACAAACTCAAGGTCAATTGGTGCGAGCGGAGCGTTTGGCAGTGGTCGGCCAATTGGCTGCAGGTGTGGCGCATGAAGTGGGCAATCCCTTGGCGGTTGTGAGTGGCTACGTAGAGATGATGAGCGCCGGTGATTTAGAGGCCTCACAGCAAGAACGAGCCCTGGAAAGTATGGGCCGTGAGTTAGAGCGAATGAACCGAACCATTCGTGATTTACTTGATTTTAGCCGTGACGAAGTCAGTGAGAGCACGCGTTCAGATTTGATGGATGCGGTGGACCATGTGAAGCGTCTTTTGGCATCGCAGTCACGATGGCGAAAAGTAGAATTTAAAGTCTGTGAAGATTCGGAGCCAGTAGAACTTCTGATTGGCACAGACAAGCTGGTCCAGGTTTTACTGAACCTTTGTCTCAACGGCTGTAAAGCGATGCAGGGCGAGGGTAAGTTACAGATTAGCTGGAAGGTAGTCGGTGAGCATGTCGAGGTTTACCTTGATGACTCAGGTCCGGGAGTCACACCAGAACAGCGCGAAGAAATCTTCCAACCGTTTTTCACCACGGGGCAACCGGGTGAAGGCACTGGCCTTGGTTTATCGGTATGCGAGAACATCGTTACCCGAGTGGACGGTAAGATTTGGGTTGAAGACAGTACCTGGCAAGGAGCCCGGTTTGTGCTTTCTTTAATTGGGAAGCGGCTTGAGAATGCGCAGTGAAATCATCGCGTAAATAACGCCGAGTAATGAAGCAACGTCACCTTCGATTTCATCTGTAAGCTCACGAGGCGATGCAGGAAAGTCTGACTCTTTAAGCTTCTGGCTTAGGCTTTCAGGAAGCTGCAGGTGTGTGAGATCTTTGCGCTCGGCGTTTGGATAATCGAAACGGGATTCCATAAACCGAGACATGAAGAACCGAAGTCTTTTCTCATCGAAAGCTCGGTGAATACCTTCCACAATCAGAGCACCTTCTTGAAAATCAATGGTGATGGTGGGCTCGGGAAGTTCCACAGATGGATTGAACCGGTACTCTCCGGTTTCCCAGGTAAACGGCTCAAAGATTTTAGTTTCAAGCTGGAGGCCTAGAGCGTAAGAAAGATTGCTCTCGGTGATGCTGCCCATCTCAACCAGAATTTGACCTTGCTTGGCTCCAGTTTCTTTCATTTTCGTGATAGACTGCTGGAGGTCTTCTCGACTGATCATACGTTCTTGAACAAGTAATTGTCCGAGGCATTCCCCAACAAGGTTGGATTTCACGCCGCAGGCAGTGCCATCCTTTACGTAAACAATCTTCTTAACTTTTCCGCTTCGCAATAGCAGAGCTCCGCTTGCACGCTCATTCCAAAGCTTGCCGAGTACCTCTGCGATGGAGTGGTTCTCAAGAGAGCCTTGAAGTGCGAGGTCACGGTTGCGTCTTCGAAAGTCGGTTCTGGCTTGTTGTTCAACTTCGTCCGCTTCGTGTTCCGTATCGGTATCTACGGGGAGCTCAACATCTGCAATGTTGAAAGAGCTGGAAGTTAAAATGCCGTCGATAAACGTTCCGCCATTGCCGCCATCTAAAGCAGAGTCGTCAATCTTTTCTTCTTTGCCAAGAATTTTCGTGGCGAGTTCAACAACCCGTTCGGTTTGCAGTGGCTTATCGAGATACTCGATGACTTGTTCATAATGAACAAGGTCTTGTCGATGGTTGATGCTGCGGTAGATTCCACTGAAAACAATGACTGGAATTTTCTTGAGCGATTCATCTTCGTTCATTTGTTCAACGAGGAGAAAGCCATTGATGTTGGGAATGAGTACGTCGAGTAAGAGCAGGTCAAAGGCACCCGAGCGCAGGTGCTCAAGAGCTTGTTTACCGTCTCGACAAGTTTCCACCGTGTAGCCGTGCTCGTTGAAGAGGTCGACAAAGGTATCCAAAATGTTTCGGTCGTCGTCTACGACTAGAATGCTGGCCATTCGGAAAAACTCCGCGAAACTAAAGAGTCCTGGAGGACATTAGGTTCCCCATTATCTCTAAACTACGTCGGTATAGGGTGCCGAGTCCAGATCTTTACCGATTGAATCAACTGGTCAGAGAATAGATAAAAGAGGGGAACTATGAACCGAAGGGCTTGCCGGAGCGCAGGCAGCCTCATCAGCGTCCTGTGGGTGGAGATCTACCTCAGCCATCGGCTTAAGATCGTCGGGCCCATTAACCTCTCCATAGAATGGATGAAGGTCGGAGTCGGCCAGCTGGGAAGGCTGGACGTTACGCAGTGCGTTAAGGAGGTTGCCCTTGAGGTGAGGGTTTTTCACCGAGAGTTCCGCCAAAAGCTTTTTCACTTCTTTTCGCTGAGATTCCTGAGAGCCGCAAAGCGTACATGGCATGATTTCGAAACCATGTGCGATGGAAAGCTCTTCCATGTGGGATTCAGGAACATAAGCCAGCGGGCGCATAACCTCGTGGGTACCGGCATCGTTGAGCAGACGCGGTGGCATGGCTTTGATGGAGCCTGCGAAAAAGAGGTTGAGCATAAGCGTTTCGATTAAGTCATCGCGGTGGTGACCCAGAGCAACTTTGTTACAGCCATGCCGTGTGGCGGCTTTGTAGAGGATAGCTCGACGAAAGCGCGAGCACAGCGAGCAATAGCTTTTACCAGCTTCCGTAATATCAACTACGCGGGTGTAAGTCTCTTGTGTTTCGATTTCCCACGGAATCCCGAATTCGGCTTCGAGCTTTTCCATATGGCGCCGCATGGGGCTGCCATCGTAACCGGGCTGACCTTGATCGAGGTGGAATGCCACCAAATCAAAGCGGAAAGGGGCCCGGGCGCGCATCTGGGTGAGTCCCCACATGAGCCCATAGGAATCTTTCCCACCGGAGAGGGCCACCATGATTCGGTCGCCTTCTGTTATCATATTAAAGTCGCGGTTGGCTTGATTCATCAGCCTTAGGACTTTTGCTTCTAGACCTCGGGTTCGCATGCCGGCCTCTCTACCTTGCAAAATTTGATTCGACAAGCTGTATTTACTGGCTTTTTCAACCCCTCGGGCCTCCAAGAGAGAGTTGAATTCGGGGAAATCGGCAAATTTGTTCAATTGAGCACCTACTCAGCTCTTTTGTGGCTTGTCTTTCTAGGTCTAGTCACCAACTTTCGATATGGAGTGCAAATCCAAAAATAGGGAGCAAAGATGCGTATCTATACGAAAACCGGTGATGCTGGTGAAACTGGGTTGGTGGGCGGAAGCCGTGTAACCAAGGACCACGTCCGTGTTGAGGCCTATGGAGACGTAGATGAACTCAACGCCGTTATCGGGCAGGCTCGCAGCATAGGCAACGATCCCGAACTGGATGAGTTTTTAGCTTTTAGTCAGTCGGTCTTGTTTGAATTGGGTGCGGAACTGGCCACCCCGAGCGGCGGTAAGCAGCGCTCATCGGGAATTTGTCAGGACGATATTACTCGGGTTGAGAAGGTGATCGATAAACTCGAGGAAGAATTACCACCTCTGAAGTCGTTTATTTTGCCGGGCGGAACCCAATTCGCCGCTTCATTGCATTTGGCACGAACGGTGTGTCGACGAGCCGAGCGGCATGCAGTGATGGTTGTTCATGCTGGTGAAGAAGTCGCGGATGAACCTTTGGTGTTTTTAAATCGTCTTTCCGATGCTTTGTTTGTTCTGGCACGTGTTGCTTGTCTACGAGCGGGTGAACCCGACGTTGCCTGGACGGCTCGAGGACGAGGTTGAGAATGCACCATTGGGCTTGGACCTTTGCGATGATTAGCTCTGTGCTCTTTGGCGCGCTGGGTTCCGCTGCACAAGCAAAGCCGGCCAAGGTCGTTGTGATCGGCGTCGACGGAGTCTCTTTAAATTTATTGGAGCCATACGCTAAAGCCGGAGTGACTCCGAATATGAAGCGCATGTTGGAAGAGGGGGCGCGCGGAGATCTGGCGTCTATTTGGCCATTGCGCACCCCGCAGGTTTGGACCACTGCCGTGACGGGAAAATATCCGGGCCAGCACGGCATTTGGGATCACCTGTCCAACACTTACTTTAACCCTCCTCCGTTTCGCTCGAAGGAGAAAATCCGTGTCACCACAAAAGACCGCCGTTCAAAAGCGCTTTGGAATATTCTTTCTGAGAAAAATATCTCGACCGCCAGCGTGGGTTGGATGGCAACGTGGCCGGCGGAAGATGTAGCGTCAACGGTTTTGGTTTCACCTATCGAGCTTAAGGGAGACAAGCGACAAACGACCATCAAAGGCAGTTTTTACAGAGACGCACCGAATATGGTGATGCCTAAGTCTTACGAATCCTCGGTGCGCAAGCTTATCGTAGAGGCCTCGGATTTAAGTGCCGAAGACATGACCCCTTTTGCCAGCATGCCGCCTGAGTCGAGTGCTTTGTACAAACTGCCTTATTTGAGACGTTATGTTTACGGACTGAAATGGAGTCTGGCGAGAGCCCGTTCGGTTGAAAACATTACCCGGAGCATCGCTGCGAAGGCTCAACCAGACGTCCTCTTCACTTATTTCCAATGCACAGATTCTATGCTTCATCGATTTTGGATTTTTCAAATGGGCGAAGAAAGAATTCGTGCACGGCTCAAGGGCCATAAGCTGGATGCTTCCCATGCAGCGGAATTATCAAAGCGTTTTGGTAAGGTCGTAGAGGCTTGTTACCGGGATGTGGATGCCCGGATTGGCCGAATCTTAGCTGAAGTTGCGGGTCCAGACACGCTGGTGCTTTTGATAAGTGACCATGGGTTTGGAGATGCTCCGGAACCCCATCGCATGCGCGACGAGCCTTACAGTGGCAATCATCTAGATGATGGGATCATCTTGGCGATGGGCCCTGGGATCCCCGCGGGGAACCTGCTTAAGAAAGTTTCTATTCTGGACATCACGCCATCGATACTGCACCACCTCGGGCTGCCAGTGGCCAGTGATATGCCAGGCAAAGTGGTTGGCGGTATCATCGGCGCTTCAAGTAAGCGCGCTCTAGAGTTGATCGGCAGCTATGAGCGCAAACCCCAGCATGAGATTCCCTACCAAAAGGGTTACCCTCCTAAAGGCTCGACTCGCCGCTCAGATTTTGAATAATGAATTACTGAACGTAGCCAAGCGATTTAAGACGCTCGATTTCAGTTTCGTGAAAATGAGTATCGGGCTGGAGGTTGTTGCTTGGCATCGGAACCGCTTTCTGGCCTTTGGCAAGAACCATCGGCGGAAAAGTGCGCTTGAAGGGCTCGCTGATCAGATCCAGCGCGATATCACCAGGCAGGTCGCCAGGAATGCCAACGCCCATTAAATAAAGAGCGGTTGGCGTGATGTCGTAAAGCGTGCGGTCTGAAAAGACTCCCGGCTTGATATGGGGCCCGTGAACAAGCATTGCGCCTTCTAGGCTGTGTTTGCCATCGAATGGAACGCCCGAGTGGATGACCTTATCGCGGTTAAGGTTCTGCCAGCCATGATCGCTGACCACCATGATGGTGGCGCCTGGACCCGCTGCATCAATGATGCGGGCGAGCATTTCGTCTAGCACTTCGTAGTAAGAGTCGACGATTCGCCCAAATCTTTCTTTCATTTCCGCAGCAATGTCTGGATCGAAGTTTTGGTTACGAAGCCGGGTTCGAATCTCTTCTTCGGACTGACGCAGGAGCCAAAAGCGGTGGGCCAGCGTGTCTGAGCCATCGAAGTAGGTCATCACGAGATTGGTATCGGGGTTTTTACGCAGCTGATCTTCAACGATTGCGGTGTTTGTTAGTGTACTGGCGATGGACCAGCGCGCTGTGTAGAGGTACCGCTCAAGCTTAGGCACCTGTTTGTAGAGCTTTGAGCTTTTGGGCGGGGCAATCACGACGCGTTCCAGCTCGTCTTTGGTGATGCTATCTGCGGAGCGTACGAGATGCTTAATTTCCGGGAATAGGTCGCTTGGGTGGGTTTGGTCTTTTGCGTTGTCGTAAATCTTACCTTTGATGGAAGTTTGCTTACGCTGACCAAGAGCTACGTAGGGAGCCACCATGACGCCCTCGATTTTTTCGGCTGGCCATGTGTTGAGCCAACCTACGACGAGATTTTTCTTTTGAGCTGCGGATGTCATGTTCCAGATAGCGGGAGCTGCTCGCATATCGGATGTGACCAGCCGCTGCTTTTGCTTGCGCTCTTTCTTGGGCCAAAACCAGGAGCCTGTGACGAAGTCGAAGATGCGGTGAACGCTGCGATTGTGCCCAGTGGCAACTGTGGTCCAAAGCGCGGGTGAGCGCATAGGCTTTTCACTGATGAGATTGAGGCGAGAGCCTTCGCGCATAAGCTTTGCGAAAGTGGGCAGCTTACCTTCAGCGACGAGTGGATCAATGACATTGAAGGTCATGCCGTCTACGCCAATGATGACCATTTTTTTGCTGACGGTGGGGCGGGTGTCTGCGTTCCCAACGGTTACTCCGAGGGCTAACGCGATACTAATAAAACCTGCTGCGATGACTTTATACATATTTTTCCAATAACATTTGGTCGTTCTTAGTTTTATGGCACACACCTCTGACGTTGTTGAAGCGTGAAGGGGGATTATTTATTTCCTTTACCTTCTTTGGCGTGCAAAAAGTTGCTTCGCAAAAGGAATGCAAACATGCAAGTACTTCAAGATCTCGAGCCTATTTGGGCTGCTGCCGTACAAATGACGTCCAACACGGATTGGGAAGCTAACTTAAAACGGGCGTGCATGTATGTTGAACAAGCGGCGGATGCAGGTGCGCGCTTGATCATGTTGCCCGAGAATTATGGGTTCTTGGGGCGCGAAAATGATAAACTCCCGCACGCACAAACCGTTGAGGATGGTGCTTTTCTTGAACCATTACGAGAGCTTGCACAAAAGCACCGTGTAGGGGTTTTGGCCGGCAGCATTCCAGAGCAAGGCCCAGATGCGCAGCACGTTTATAACACTTCAGTGCTGATTGGGACCTCTGGCGAGACTTTGGCCAGTTACCGCAAGATCCACCTTTTCGATATCGATATTCCCGGGGAGGTCAGTTTTAAAGAGTCGAGCGCTGTGGCCGCAGGGGAAAAGACGGTTGTGGCGGACTTTGAAGGCTGGAAAATTGGCTTAAGCGTTTGCTACGACTTGCGGTTTGCTCATCTCTATCAAGCTTTGGTCGATGAGGGGGCTTTGATACTCACCGTTCCCGCAGCCTTCACACTGCAGACCGGCAAAGACCACTGGGAGGTTTTGCTACGGGCCAGGGCCATTGAAAATCAGTGTTTTGTCATTGCACCCAATCAATTTGGGCATCACAGTAAGGGGCGTGCATCCTGGGGTAAATCGCTCATCGCAGATCCCTGGGGAACCATCGCGGCATTGATGCCTGAAAAAGAAGGTTTTGTGATGGCTCAGCTAGACCCGGAAGAACTCAAGCGCGTCAGGCGGGGTTTACCGTGTTTAGAGCACCGCAGGCCTGTTTAGAGCTATGGGAATAAATCCGGTTTTGGTTTAGTATTAAGTTTGGTTTCGAGGAAATTAAGAGTGGATGTAAAAGAGCACATTTTGTTTGTAGACGACGAAGAGAGCGTGAGGAAGGTTTTCAAGCGCACTCTGGAGACCTTCGGGTTCCAGGTCGATACGGTGAGTTCTCTGGCTGAAGCGGAAGCAGCTATCCTGCAGCATGACTATGCCGTGATTGCCGTGGATTACGGTTTGCCAGGCGGCCCCGACGGCTTAACGTTGATAGATGACTTATCCCGGGCTCAGCCCAATGCCATTTGCGTACTGGTCACCGGCCAGTGTGATTTAGATCTCGCACTTAAAGCTGTGAACGAACACTCGATCCGCCACGTGATTTGCAAGCCTTGGAAAATCGATGAACTCAATTCTTTGATGCGCCGCTCCGTGGAAGCTTATTGGGAGCGATGTGGCCAACGTTCAATAGAAGAGGGCATGATTCAAGCTACGCGCATGATGCGTGAGCAAAAGGCGGCTCTCGAAAAATTTCGTGAGCAAACAGAACAAGATGTCTCCGAACTCTTGCTCAACGTGGTCGCCCTCAAAGGTCACGAAACCCGCGAGCACTGTTTACGGGTTCAAGGTTACGCCTGCCTCTTGGCGAAAACCATGGGCGTAGATGGCAGTGAACTTGCTCATATCTCTACCGGCGCTTTACTGCATGATATCGGTAACCTAGGCATCCCCGATGCGATATTGCTCAAAGCTGGCCCCCTAGACCACGCGCAATGGAGAATTGTCAGGCGTCATGTTGAGGTGGGTGCTGAGCTTTTAAAAGGGATGCAAGGCTTGGAAGGGCCTCGCCAACTCGTTTTAGAACATCACGAACGATGGGACGGAAGTGGTTACCCACAAGGGCTCTCTGGGCATGAAATCAGTTTGGGCGCGCGAATTTTTGCGGTGGCCGACACGGTAGAAACTTTGCTCTCGCCGCGTCCTTGGCGAAAGGCTTGGCCCTTACCAGAAGTTGTAGCTGAGATTCACCGAGGCTCAGGGACTCTTTTCGACGCACAGGTGGTGGCAGCTTTTGATGAAATCGATTCCACACAATGGGTCAAAATTCGCGCCCAATTCCCAGATAAGGTCTGGGAAACCAAGGCCACTGCGCCTTTGGCAGTGCCTATCCCTACGGATTTAAACTCCGCTAAAAACTAATACCTCCTCTTTAATTGTTGGCCGATTTTTTGCGTCTTGCGTCTAGCCGTTCCATACGGTTGGTATGATGGGAATTTCTACATTGGCTCTTGTGTTGATGTGCCAGATTGGTGCGCCGCACATCGAGCATGTTCGTAATGACACCACTCGCCAATGGAGTCTCTCGGCGGAGGCAGGTGCTGGCCAGCTTGGGGAAACGGCGGCTTTATGGACCCAACCTCGCTTTACACTTCATCGCGACCAAATTGATCTCGTTCTGGCATTACCGCTCTGGGTAGCCATGGGACCTGAGGTGAAGCTTCTTAACGATGTAGAAGATCCTGAAACATGGGCCGCTTTGATTGAGTATATGAGTTTGCGCAATCGCTACGGTGACGCAGAGATTTACGTGGGCGGCCTGCGCGGTGAGCGCTTTGGTCACGGAAGCTTGGTCGATCAGTACACCGGTCGCATGGATCCCATGACACCTCGAACAGGCGCGCGTATTCGCTATTCAGCTTTTGGGGTCAACTCGGAGTGGATGGTCAACAGTGTGGTGAAGCCGCAAGTGATGGGTGGACACGTAGAAGCTGCTCCTTTGAGTTATTTCGGTTGGGATAAAGAAAAACGTTACCGGATGTCGTTGGGCGGCATGCTCGATGTGGGAACCCCGCTTGGAGATCATGAGGCTGTGATTGGCGGCCTTAACTTGGGCCTTTCGGCAGTGGTTTGGCGCAACAAGTCGTTAGGCTTTGAGCTCTATGCCAATGGCGTGGCTTTAGCGGGCGATAAGTTTGGCGGTCACTTTGGTCTGCTTACGGAATGGGGCAGAGACAGCCAGCGTTCGATGGCGTTAACCGTGCGCGCGGAAGCTGTTTTAGCCGGTGATGGTTATGTACCAGGCTATTTCGATATGGCTTATGAAGCAGAGCGGGTCGGCTTGCCGGGTGAGGACCGAGGTGCCAAGGGTACTTGGAATACACCAAGCTCGGAGCATGTTCGCCTGCAATCAGATTTTCGCATGGAACGCATGTTGGTGTCGGCATCGGTTGATGTGCGGCTCGACGGCGAAGCAAAGTATGCCTTGATGGGGCATTACGAAAGCCCGCAGTGGGGCGTGGCTGGTATGCTCACGCAAAGGCATATTCAGGAAGCAAAGGATATCGTGGCATGGAATGGCCAGACAGCAGCCATGCTCGAGTTTTCCGGCAGACTTTACCGTGACTTGTATGGCTGGGCCCGGCTTTACCGAGGCTGGCATGAAGAAAATGATACGATCGCCTCGATGACCGCATGGAGTGTGGGCGTCGGCTATGGCATGGCTCGCCTCTTTAAGTAGAGGCTAGAAGCTAATACCCACCCTCTTTTTCAGAGCTTATATTACCCTTGCTGATTGTTGTGTGCGGCTAACGCCTCGCGTTAGAAATCTAGTGTTTACGAACGGTTGCAAAATCTCGAGACGGTGGATATCTCAAGGCTCACATAGACTAAAAGCTTGGGGCTACTGTGAGGAGAAGGCTTATTGATTAAGCCGGTATTGATATGACGCATATTGAGAACGCAGGTCTAAAAAAACTCAGTGATACTGGTTTGAGCATGTCTCTTTTAGCGGCATGTTTTGAAACAAGCCGTGATGGTTTGGTGCTCGTTAGTGCCAGCGGTGAAATATCGGCTGCGAACTCAGAACTCACAAAACTTTTAGGACATACTCCCGAAAGTATTCTCGACACCAATTGGTTAGCAATGTTCAAGACTGCCCAGCGTATTCGCGCAGAAGATATGCTAGCCGACATCGTAAATGGTAAGTCAGGGCTTCTAAAGCATACGCGCATGCTCACGGCCGACAACCGCCTCGTGCCGGTTCGCATTTGGGGAACTCTGCTTAAAAATGGTGATGATGCTTTTGTACTCATGACCACTCAAGACCTGGATACGGGCAACGAAGAAACTGGCGAGAAGCGGCGTATGGATGGGCAAATTAAATATGCTCAAAAGCTTGAGACGCTGGGCGTTTTAGCTGGCGGCATTGCTCACGACTTTAACAATCTTTTGGTCGGTGTTTTGGGTAACGCAGGGCTTGCTCTGATGGAAATGGACGCCTCACACCCAGCTTCAGAGTCGGTTCGGCATATTGAATCGGCGGCGATGAAAGCCTCCAAACTCACGGAACAGCTTCTTTTGTATTCTGGCAAACGCAAAGCGACGCAGCGGGTGGTTAATCTCACCAAGGTTGTGGATGGCGTGCGGCATCTACTCGAAGTGTGTAAGGCTCGGCAGGTTCATATGGAGTACGAACTTGCGCCTGATGTACCGGGTATCTACGGCGACCCATCGGATATGCAGCAGGTATTAATCAATCTTGTGACCAATGGCTCGGAATCTCACGAAGGCGATTCTGGGCAGGTGCGGGTATGTGTAAAGGCCGAGGTACTTCGCTCGGAGCAGCTCAATCAAGCTTGTGTCGGCTCTGGTTTAGCCGCTGGCCGCTATGTCTGTATTGAAGTGGCCGATACGGGCCGCGGTATTGATGATGCTGCCATGGCGAAGATATTCGACTCATCATTTACCACTCGCACTAAAGGCCGAGGCCTTGGGTTGGCGGCGGTGCGCGGCATTGTGGAGAGCTACCACGGCGCGGTGATGATCGATTCGAGTAAAGACAAGGGCACATCGTTTAAGGTTTATTTTCCTGCCCGTGATGAAGCGATTGTTCCCGACGCAGAAGGCGTGGCATCGCTGGTGGACTGGCGTGGTACCGGTACCATTTTGGTGGTGGACGACCAGGAAAGTGTTCGCCAAGTGGCCTGCGAAACTCTCGCGTACTACGGCTTTGATATCCTAACTGCCCGCGAAGGCAGCGAGGCTTTGGAGATTATGGCTGAAAAAGGCGAGAGCATTTCGGCTGTGCTTTTGGATATGACGATGCCTGGGATGAGCGGTGAAGAAACTCTCCAAGAGCTTCGAGCCAGAGTGCCAGACTTAGGTGTGGTGATCTCTTCTGGCTACAGCGAGGCGGAAGCATCGCAGCGTTTTGCCGGCTATGGCTGGGCAACTTTTATCCAAAAACCATACCGTCCCGTGGACTTAGCGCGCCGAGTGCGCCAGCTCTTGGAAGCCCACCCAAGGCTCTAAAAAAGCCTAAATCCATCAACAAAATCAACGAACTCCCCTGATTCTGTGCTTGTCACCGCGGCATCCGCCGTGTATTGGGCGTCGCATACGTTTTTTTAGGAGTCTGGCATGGCCATCAATATTGGAATCGTGGGTCTTCCCAACGTCGGTAAATCAACTCTTTTCAACGCGCTTTCAGCCGCGGGTGCAGAGAGTGCCAACTTTCCCTTTTGCACGATTGAACCCAATGTTGGTGTGGTACCGGTACCAGATAAGCGCCTCGACCAATTGGCCGGTGTTTACGGTTCTCAGAAAATCATTCCTACCAGCCTCGAGTTTGTGGACATCGCAGGTCTCGTTAAGGGCGCGTCTGAAGGCGAGGGCCTTGGTAATAAGTTTCTCGCCAACATCCGTGAGTGTAATGCGATTGCCCATGTGGTGCGCTGCTTTGAAGATGAAAACGTGGTTCACGTAGACGGCAGTGTTGATCCTCTACGGGATGTAGAAGTGATTGAAACAGAGCTTTGCCTCGCAGACTACGCCAGCATCGAAAAGCGCATGAGCCGCACATCCAAGCTTGCCCGAAGCGGCGACAAAGATGCTAAGGCCGACATGGCTGTTCTAGAAAAGGTCGAAGCCCATTTGAATCAGGGTAAGCCCGTCCATACTCTGGGACTTACCGAAGAAGAAACCGCCCGCATCAGCGACATGCACATGCTCACCGACAAGGCCATGATGTACATCGCCAACGTTTCTGAAGACGATGCAGCGGATGCAAGCGGTAACGAATATGTACAAAAGCTAAAAGCGGCCGTGGCGCCGGCACCTGTTATTTGCATCAGTGCGGCCATCGAAGCGGAAATCTCACAGCTCGAAGATGAAGAGCAAACAGACTATTTGGAGTCGTTGGGTCTTTCCGAGCCAGGCCTTCATAAAGTGATTCGCGAAGGCTACAGCCTGCTTCATCTGATTACTTACCTAACAGCTGGTCCGAAAGAGAGCCGAGCTTGGACTGTCAAAGTAGGCTCTACTGCACCGGAAGCAGCTGGTGTGATTCACACTGATTTTCAGCGCGGCTTTATCAAAGCCGAAGTCACTCAGTGTGCTGACCTGGTTGAGCTTGGCAGCGAATCTGAAGTGAAGGCTGCTGGTAAGATGCGCATGGAAGGCAAAGAGTACATCGTTAAGGATGGCGATGTGATGCACTTTCGGTTCAACGTATAAACCACCTGCCCCCAGAGCCCTGAATCAAGGTTTTACGGGGACTTAGGTGTTCTCTGGGCAGACGTGACGTGTCCGGTTTTGTCCCGACATGTCCAGTTACGGGGACAGCTTCGGAGACAACTCCGAAATACACGTATGAAAACCCTGCTCCGGTAGTCCTTCAATCAGCCCCTCCTGGTTGCAGGCTGAGATGTACGAACCCGGCGAGCTGGTTGAATCCACCGAGAGGGTCATCGCTCACCTGCGATTGGCTCTGAACGCACCCGCAGAAGAACGAGCGCACCGAATCCACGATGCGCTGGATCGTCTGGATGAGATCATCGAGTGGCTGCGAGCGGTAGAAACTCGCTACAAAGCAGACTCTGTTTGGGCGATGAGAGCGATTCCCAAGGCGTAGGTCAGCTGTCCTCGCCAACCAGGACTGCAAACGCCTGGGCGCTGATGGTGAAGCTACTCGAGAGGATCTCGGGACCATCTGGCTGCGAGCACGAATCCCACTTGATGAGGCCGTGGCGAATCAAAGGGGCATCGGGATTGAAGGGTGCCCGCTTCTCCATCTGCTGCTGAAAGTCACAGCCACTGTCGATTCAACGACGGCTTATGTGCAAAATGCTTCGCTATGTTCTAGCCAGATGACCGACAGCCCTTCGACTACCGAGGGCACCCGCTGCCAGCCTACTTGCCCATCACACGCCCGAAACGACCGAAAACGTCGACGAGCTCTTGCAGCTTGGCCTGCCGCTCCTGGTCATCTCCCTCCAGGAGGGCAGAGGTGACGCAGGATTCGAGGTGTGCGCTGAGGATTCCCTGGGCCGCTTTGGCCAGCGCGCCCTGGACTGCAGAAAACTGGTGGAGCACGTCGACGCAATAGGTCTCGGACTCCACCATGCGCTTGATGCCAGCCACCTGACCCTCGATGCGCTTGAGGCGCGCGACCATCTTCGTTTTGTCGTCACCGGTCAGCATCGATCACTCCTCGTTCCTCACGCCCGCTCTAATGGGCCATTGTTGCCTGCACATGAACCGCGTTGAAGACGGTTGACATCATCGCCTGAAGAATATACCCTATGGGGGTATAGGTATCAACAATGGCGCTTCGAAATCTAAAACTTGTTGTGCGAGCCATGGCCCTGATGATGGCCCTGCTCGTGGCTGTTCCGGCCAGTGGCCTGGGACAGCTGCTATTTTTCTGCACGATGACCGGCGAGGTGGGGCCAAAGTGCTGTTGCCAGCACGAGGTCGGGCAAGACGCTCTTGAGGTGCCCTCTCTGAGGGCCGCATCCTGCTGTGAAGTCGTCAGCGCCAAGCAGCAGGTCCCGCCCACGCGGGTCGAAGTGCAGGCGCCTCAGTTCGAGACACCGCAGTTTGTCGCCTTGCCCTTCGCGCCGAGTGAGCGCACGCGGGTTCGTGCGCCCACACGCCTCGCCTTGCCTCATGGCTCCCGCGGACCCCCGCCCGATCCGGGGCCGCCTATCTTCATCAAGCACTGCTCCTACCTGATTTGATCCTGCACCGCTTCGACCTTTGAGGTCCGGGCACTGGTGTGTCCAGCGCCTCGCTGAGGACGGGCTGACCGGTCCGCCTCGATCTCGAACCGACGTGCAGGAGTAGGAGTATGAACACAAAACTATCGAGGCGTGCTGCGTGGCAGCGGCGCCTTCTCGTGGCGGCCTTGCTGCCCATTCTTGGCGGCTGCGTCGCGGCCACCCAGCGAACACAACACAGCGCATCGAGCCTGGCATGGACCCGTAGCGCACCCACCGATGTGCCCGATTCAGCTGCGGCCCCGTTTCCCGCTGTCGACGCGCTGTCCAGAGAGCAGCTCATCCAGCAAGTGCTCACCCGCAACCCCACGGTGGAAACCGCACGGCAGGCGTGGGGCGAAGCGCTGGCCCGTTATCCCCAAGTGACGGCTTTTTCCGACCCTAGGCTGAGCTACGAAACAGCACCGGGCACGATTGGCTCGGAGCACGGCTACGGACAGGTCGTGCGCGTAAGCCAGCGCCTCGAGTGGCCTGGGAAGCAGGCGCTTCGGGGCGCCATCGCGCTCGCCGAAGCCGAGGCTCGAAGCGCGGACCTGGAGCGGGTCCGACTCCACCTTCGTACCACGGCGTCGATCCTCTTTGACGACTACTTTGCGGTGGGCCGAGCACTGGAGATCAATCGAGCCCATCGGGAGCTCGTGACCCGACTTCGGCAGGGCGCAGTGGCCCAGTACGCGGCGGGCCGTGGTGGACAACAGGATCCCATCCAGGCCGACGTGGAGCTGGCGTTGCTCGAGCGCGAGCGGCTCACGCTGGCGGCCCGCGAACAAATCATTGTCGCGCAGATCAACGGTCTGTTGCATCGCCCGGCCGAAAGTCGGCTGCCCGCCGCGCCCGCAACCCTCGAACCTGCCGTCGCACCATCCAGGAGCGCTGAGCAGTGGCAGCGATACGCTCAGCAGCACCGCCCCGAACTTCACACCGCGGCGCGGATTGTCGATGCTCGAGCGAGCAGCATGGCGCTGGCTCAGCGCGCCTACTACCCAGATTTCTCGTTTGGGGTCGCCTACAACTCGATGTGGCCGCAGTTCGAGCACCAGTTCATGCTGGGGTTCTCACTCAATATCCCGCTTCAGCTCGGCGCTCGTCGTGGCGGTGTGAACGCAGCGACCGCCGCGCTCGCGCGTTCCAGGTCACTGCAGGCCGAGCGCCGGTCCGCCGTGGATGTCGAGGTACGCCAAGCATTAGTGCGCTTCGACGAGGCGCTGGCCCAGGTCGCCGTCTACCGCGACCTAGTACTGCCGGCCGCTCGGCGCCATATTGAGACTGCCGAGGCAGGCTACACGAGCGGACGAAACAGCTTCTCCGACATCATGAGCGCCCAGCGGCAGCTGCGGCGCTTCGAACAAGCCTACTCGGAGGCACTGGCCGACACCTGGCGCGGGCGAGCCGCGCTCAACAGGGCGGCGGGGACAGCCTCGGGCCAACCGGCTGAAGGAGGTGTGCGATGAGCGGCATTCGCATCCGGCGCTTGGGCTGGTTCGGGCTCTTTGCCCTGTTGCTGACCGTGCTGGTGGTCTACCGGGGACCATTGCTGCAGTGGTTCTTCATCGAGTCAGAAGAGGTTGCAACACCCCCATCCCACCATCATCACGCGCACCGCGAACACAGCGCAGCGGATGAGTCCGCCCCACAGCGCGTGGTTTCACACCCTTTCTCTGAGGAGCAGCTGACGACGCTGCGCGGGGGGTTCGCTGCGACCGAGGAGATCCGCATCGCCCTGTCTCAAGATCGGGTTGACGTGATTCCCGCCGCGGTGACACGTGTCCGAGCTGGCTTGGCGCCCCTCGACGGTGTCATGTTGCCCGAGCCTGTCCGCGCCGCACTGCGTGCCGCAGCGTCCAGCGCGGAAGACCTCGAGAGCGCCGATTCGGCAACCTCCGCCCGCAGATCCTACGCGGCGCTATCGCAGGCGTTCTTTGGTCTCGCCGAAGCCGATCCGAGATTGCAAGAGGGCTGGCACGCCTTTTCCTGTCCGATGGCCGAAGATTTCCCCAAGTGGTTTCAAGCTCACCAGACGATCGAGAATCCATATATGGGCCAGCAGATGCTCGCTTGCGGTTCGGCGAGTGATTGGGAGACGGAGATGGGACCGACCGCCCCGCCGGCAGGGGCCGACGAGGTAGCGCATTACACCTGCCCCATGCATCCGTCTGTACGTCAGCAGACACCCAGCACCTGTCCCATCTGCAACATGGACCTCACACCGGTTACCCACGAGGACCTGCGTACCGGGGATGTCCTGGTGGACTCAGTGCGTCGACAGCGCATCGGCGTTCGCACCACGGCCGTGGCTCGCCGAGCCCTGGCCCGACCCATTCGAGCGGTGGGCGAAGTGGCCTGGGATGAGAGCCAGGTCCATGACGTGACGGCGCGAGTGGATGGCTGGGTCGAAGATCTGCGTGTCACCCGTGCGGGCGACCCGGTTGAGCGCGACGCGACCCTGCTCAGGTTCTACAGCCCAGACCTGCTGGCGACCCAGCGGGAGCTGTTGGCAGTGCCGCCAGGGGGCCGATTGGCGACGGCGGCTCGCGAGCGACTGCGTCTCTGGGGCATGTCGAGCTGGGCGATTCGAGACATGCAGAGGCGCCAGGAGCCGCGGCAGCGAATCGGCATTCAGAGCCCCATCACCGGCGTCGTGATCGACAAGAGGGTCAACGAAGGGGCGCATGTGTCGGCCGGGGCGCTGCTCTACCGCATCGCCGACCCAAGCAGGGTCTGGGTGCTTGCGGACGTCTTTGAGCAAGACCTCCCCCATGTCACTGTCGGTCAACGCGTTGTTGTGAACGTGTCGGGCGCGACCGGAGAGCCGATCGGCGGCGTGGTGGACTACATCTACCCGACGGTCTCAGCTCAGACTCGGACCGCGCGTGTTCGGGTGCAACTCGACAACCCTGAAGGCCGCCTGCGCCCGGGCATGATCGCCAACCTGAGTTTCGACGTTGACCTCGGTGAACACCTCGCCGTGCCCACCGATGCGGTGGTCTACACCGGCCGACGACGCCTGGTGTTCGTGGATCGTGGGGAGGGGCGTCTGCGTCCCGTAGAGGTCACAGTCGGTGCGCGCACCGCGGACTGGATCAGCATCGAAAGCGGCCTGACCGAGGGCGACATCGTGGTGAGTTCGGGCGTGTTCCTGCTCGCCGCCGAGAGCCGCATCCGCTCGGCCACCGACTACTGGGAAGCCAATGATGAAGCCCAGTAAGGCGCGCCCCGGGCTGATCGCTCGGCTTATCGAGGTCAGCGCCCGCAACCCGCTGCTCACTGTGCTCATTGTGGCGGCCATGGGCCTGTGGGGGTTCATGTCCCTACGCGCAGCACCACTGGACGCCATCCCCGACCTCTCGGACACCCAAGTCATCGTCCTCACGGATTGGCCGGGCCGCAGCCCAGACCTTGTGGAGGACCAGGTCACCTACCCGGTCTCGTCGGCCTTGATGAGCGCGCCCGGTGTCTCTTATGTGCGGGGGCAGTCCTTCTTCGGTCTGTCCTTTGTCAACGTCATCTTCGAGGACGGCACCGACCTGTACTGGGCCCGCAGCCGCGTCCTCGAGTACCTGAGCACGGTTCAAAACGACCTGCCTGCTGATGCCCGGCCAACCCTCGGTCCGGACGCCACCGGCGTGGGTTGGGTGTTTATGTACGTGCTGGTCGACGAGACCGGCCACCACGATCTGGCCGATCTGCGAGCTCTACAAGATTGGAACATTCGCTACGCGCTCGAGAGCGTGCCCGGAGTCGCCGAGGTTGCGGCCGTCGGCGGCTACGACAAGCAGTACCAGGTGCAGCTCGACCCGAACCGCATGATGGCGCATGGGGTGACGCTGGCACAGGTGCAGTCGGCCATCCAGCAGTCCAATCGGGATAGCGGTGGCCGCACCCTGGAGATCGCCGGACACGAACACATGATCCGCGGCCGCGGCTACCTGGGCAGTATCACGGACATCGAGACCATCCCGCTTTGGGTTTCCGCGAGCGGTACGCCCTTGCTGGTGCGCGACGTGGCGGAGGTTTCCCTGGGCTCGGGGCCACGCCGTGGGCTCGCCGAGTGGAACGGCGAGGGGGAGACGGTGGGTGGCATCGTCGTGATGCGGCAGGGAGAGAACGCGCTCACGGTCATTGAGCGGGTCAAGGAGCGCCTGGAGGCGGTCCGTGCGGGTTTGCCCCAGGGGGTGCGCGCCGAGGTGGCCTACGACCGCTCGGAGCTGATCGAGGCGTCCATCGACACGCTGACCCACACCCTGGTCGAAGAGATGGTGGTGGTCAGCCTGATCATCTTCCTCTTTTTGCTCAGCGTGCGCAGCGCGCTGGTGCCCATCCTCACCTTGCCGGTGGCGGTGCTCTTGGCCTTTATCCCCATGCTCCAGCAAGGGCTGACGGCGAACATCATGTCCCTGGGCGGCATCGCGGTGGCCATCGGCGCCATGGTCGACGCCTCGATCATCCTCGTGGAGAACATCCACAAGCGCCTGGAGGAGCACGAGGACGATCCGGACAGGCTGTCGGTGGTGATCCGCGCCATGCAGGAGGTGGGTCCGTCGATCTTCTTTTCCTTGCTGGTCATCACGGTGTCGTTCCTGCCGGTGTTTACGCTGCAGGCCACCGAAGGCCGGCTTTTTAAGCCCTTGGCCTACACCAAGACCTACTCCATGGGCTTCGCAGCGGTCTTGGCGGTGACGCTCACGCCGGCCCTGGCGGCGATCTTGATCCGCGGCCGGGTCCGACGCGAGGACGCCCACCCCTTGAGCCGACTCCTGAAGTGGCTTTATGTACCGGTGGTCCGTTTTGTGGTCCGCCACCGCTGGGGGGTGGTGGCCGCCACCGTCATCGCCATGATGCTGACCGTGCCCGCCGCGCTGCGCCTGCAGTCGGAGTTCATGCCGCCCTTGAACGAAGGGAGCATCCTCTACATGCCGTCCGCGCCGCCAGGCATGTCGATGACCGAGGCGGGCAACGTGGTGCAGGCCATGGACCGCCAGCTGATGGAGATCCCGGAGGTGGTAAGTGTGCTCGGGAAGATGGGCAGAGCCGACACCGCCACGGATCCGGCCCCCTTGGGCATGGCCGAGACGACGATTGTGCTCAAGCCTCGCGATCAGTGGCGTGAAGGGCTGACTTGGGACGATCTGGTCGCCGAGCTGGATGGCAAGTTGCAATACCCCGGGATGCCCAACATCTGGTGGATGCCCATCCAGACGCGCACGGAGATGCTGGCCACGGGGATCCGCAGCCCGCTCGCTGTTCAAGTCTTTGGCGATGATCTGGCCACTATCGAGCGCGCGGCGGTGGCCATCGAGCGCGTGCTGACGAATGTTCCCGGGACGCGTAGCGTGTTCGCAGAGCGCGCCACCGGCGGCTTCTACATCGACTTCGAAATCAAACGCGAGGAGGCGGCTCGGTACGGGCTTCGGGTTGATCACATACAAGCCGCGGTGCAGACGGCGATTGGCGGCTCGGACGTCACCGAGACGGTGGAGGGGCGCCGGCGCTTCTCCGTCAACGTCCGCTACGCGCGTGAGTTTCGCGACGACCCGAGTCAGTTCGACCGCATCCTCGTGGACACGCCCGCTGGCGTTCCAGTGCCGCTGACCGAGGTCGCTTCTGTCCGCTTCGTGAACGGTCCGCCCATGATCCGCAGTGAAGACGGACAGCTTACGGGCTTTGTCTTCGTGGATCCCGGCAGCCAGGCCATCAGTGACTATGTGGCCAGGGCGCGCGCAGCCGTCGCCGCCGAGGTTGGGCTGCCTACCGGCGTGCGGATCCAGTGGACGGGCCAATTTCGCTATCTGGAGCGAGCGGAAGAACGGCTCCGGGTGGTGTTGCCGCTCACGCTGCTGCTGGTGTTTCTCTTGCTCTACTTGAACACCCGGTCGGTGACGGAGACCGCCATTGTGCTTTTGGCGGTGCCGTTCTCGCTGATTGGGGCTTTCTGGCTGCTCTATTGGCTCGGCTTTCATCTGAGCGTCGCGGTATGGGTGGGCATCATCGCCCTGGCTGGCCTCGACGCCGAGACAGGGGTGATCATGCTGCTTTATCTGCGCCTGGCGGAAGACCGTGCACGTGAGCAGGGTCGCCTGAACTCCATGGCGGACCTGACGGACGCCATCGTGGAGGGCGCGGCGGGTCGTGTTCGTCCCAAGCTGATGACGGTGATGACCACCATGATCGGCCTGACCCCGCTCTTGTGGAGTACGGGGGCGGGCGCCGACGTGATGCAGCGCATTGCCGCCCCCATGGTGGGGGGGCTGGTGAGCTCATTCTTTCTTGAACTCACTGTTTACCCGGCGATTTTCGCCATCTGGAAGAGCCGCAAGCTCGACCACACAACGCCCCGCATAGGGGAAGGAGAGATCCAATGATGAAGAAGACTTTTTTGATCCTGTTCTTGGTCACCGCAGCGGGGGCGCCTGCCATCGGGTGCAAAGAAGCGCCGACTGAGGCGCAGCCCACTTCAACGGCCATCGCCACGGCGGATCTGAGCGCGGAAGTTTCCGCCCGGGTTGACACGGCGCTCGGCGACTATGAGGCGCTCAGAGCCGCCCTTGCTGGGGACCGTCTGGGCGAGGTCGCAGCCATCGCGACCCGCCTCGAACGCAGCGCGAGCGCGGCGAAGGCAGGGGCGCCTTCGAGCATCGCGAGTCGTCTTGACGAGATGGTCACGGCGGCGGCGAGGCTCAAGGTCGGTGGTAGCGCAGATGACCAGCGCCGAACCTTCGGGGACCTGAGCCGAGCCGTCGTCTCATTGCTCTCCGAACAAAGCACACTCGCCCGCGGGCGATACGTCTTCCAGTGCCCGATGGCCCAGGGCTATCAGAAGTGGGTGCAAACCGGCGAGAGGCTGGAGAATCCGTACATGGGAGGCAGGATGCTTCGTTGTGGATCTTCCAGCGAGTGGAGCCCGTAGCTGTCACTGCTTTCTGAACACTGATACCGCTAAACATCCGAGAAAAACGGGGACACCTGCGGGCACAGGGTTCAGCAAGTGGCGTGATTGCAGGCGCTTACGAAACGCGTCACATTACGGTTCAACGTGTAAGTCCACCCTCAGTCCTTAAGAGCGGATTTCCCTTCAGTCTTTATCTGAATCAGCTTTGTCCCCGGATTGAATCAGCGCTTGCTTCAGTCGTGGGATGATCTCTCGTTCATCCGTGGTCTCTACAATGCAAATCTGGTCGCCTTGGTATTCTCGAACCAAGGCTCGATACTCTTCCAAACCCCAACCCATAGTGTGTGCACGGCCGCCAGGAATTGGCATTTTCGCCGCGTTGTAACGGCAGGCACCTGGGGCAAAGAAAACCACAGACCAGGCTCTTTCTTGGAGCTTCTCCACAAAGTCGTCATCGTTGGTGCAGGAGACAAATTCAACATCGCCAAGTAGGGGCGGCATAACCTTGGCTGCACGCAGTGCCATTTGCGGATCGCAGCCACGGGCTAGAATGGCCTTTGCTGAGAAATCCAAGGAGTCTGCATCGCTGGCTCCATCGACAACCTCAGCCATCATTCGGTCTTGCGCCGACCCTTTGGAACTTTTGATTTTAGTCATGATTCTAACCTTGTGGAATTGTCTCGGGATTGGATTTTATTTCAATATCAGTCCCAATGGGTCATGCGTATCACAGCCGAAATCCATGGCATAGCGTTGAGACTTTGTGCGCGAGAGGAATGGAGCCTTGGGGCCACTTGTATGATTAGATGTGCTTATGTCTAACTTAGCTGATTTTACCGGGCCTATTCTTGTGACTGTAGCGTACTTCATACTTTGGTACGCTTTACTCTTTCGCCAGATACAAACCAAGTATCGACTTCGGGCAGAATATGCGGGCCGCAACGAAACGTTTGACCGCTACTTTGGTAAGGACCCGCACATGTTGGCCATGGACCGGGCAGTGATAAACACCCAAGAGCAAATGGTGCCTTTTCTCTTTGCGCTTTGGCTTCACGCTGCTGCGGTTTCAGTTTCCGTCGCAACGGTACTCGGCGCGGCCTATGTGGTGTTTCGCGCGCTTTATCCGATGCTGCTTGGAGCTAAGCTGGATAACAAGGTGGGCAAGAAGATTGTCTTGGCCACAATACCTTCCTACCTGATTGTCTTTTATCTATTTGGTAGCACGGTGTGGGCGGTGGTGACGTAGAACTCTTTTCTACACTTGGCAGTCTTAGCTCTTTAAAGCCTCAGCCAATCGGCACAACGCATCCAAACTACTGGCTCCAAGCCTAGCTGAGCGCTCTGGGCTCCATCCGAAAATGGGATCTGGGGCATTGGCGTTGTCTTTAAATGGCATCTCAAGGGTGTAAGCCGCGCACTGAAAACGGTGGGCTACGGCATTGGTGCACATGGTGAGGTTGGCTTTACCGGGCGCCGCCACAGAATATCCAAACTCACGTTGCAAATCGGGATTGGCCTGCTCATAGGCCGCCGCAAAGATTTCGCAGAGCGCCGGCAAGGGGCTGGTCTCGTAACCGGGGATGCCATCTGAGCCGCTGAGAAAGTTGTAGGGCAGCTCTTCATCGCCGTGAACATCCAAGCAAAAGTCCACACCAGATGCGTCCATGGCAGCCAGGGTGTGATAAACCTCTGGGCTACGTTCAAGGGTGGGCTCGGCCCATTCGCGGTTGAGATTGGCACCGACAGCGTTGCATCTTAAGTGTCCTCGAATCGCACCGTCGGGATTCATATGGGGGACAATGTGAAATGTTGCCATGCTGCGCATCTGTCTTGAAATGGCGTCATCGGGATGCAGGAGGCGGTCTAAGAATCCTTCCATCCACCACGATGCCATGCTTTCGCCAGGATGTTGCCGGGCAATCACCCAGAATTTCAAAGGGCCATCTCCAACAACCAGACGATGCAGGTCGCGGCCATCTACAGTGGCGCCCAGCCGGTCTACCGTAGCGAACTCTGATAGCTGACACTGCGCCAGAAGGTCGAGATGTTGCTCATGGCTGTGAGGCGCAAAGTAGGCATACCACTGCATTTGGCCTTCTGGGTGATGGTCGATGGTTAAGACGCCGTCTTCAAATGCGGTATCCACGCGGGTCCAAGCTTGCCGGTCTGTGCTGGTGCAAACCCGGTAGCCTTCCCAGGCTTTGGGGTAACTGGCTTCACCGGCATTGAGGATACGAAGCTTACACGCCTCATCTTGGGCGCCATCGACTCGAAAGTGAAACCACTGCATGTGTTCATCGCCGGCATCTTTTTTAATGCGCAGATTGGCGACATTGTTGTCTAGGATTTCGACGACTTCGATATTGCCTGAGTCAAAATGAGAATCGATATGCATGGTTTCACCTGATTTCTTAAAGCAGCGGTGGGAATGATTCACCGAGCAACTCTTTAAAGTCTCTTTGGTAAGCGCACAAGATAAAACGGGGATCTTTCGAGTTGTTTACTAAGAGGTTATTCCAGGCCTATACTTCCCATGTTCTCCACGAAACCCCATTTGTTCAGGATAATCAGTATGCCGCGACGTTTACAGTTCGTTTTAATTTTGCTGCCCTTTATGCTTCTGGCCTGCAGTGGTGGCAAAACTTCCGGTGATGTTGATACCCCAACGCCTGACGTTACGGACACCGCGCTCCCCGATGACCCAGAAGACCAGACAGCCCCAGACCCGGGTTCGGAAACCTATTGGCCCAGTACCGAAACGTGGGAGACGGTTACACCGGAAGAGGCCGGTGCTCAGTTGGATAAATTGAATGAAGCCATTGAGTTTGCCGAGTCGTCCAACAGCGGCGGATTGGTCATTCTCTATAAGGGCCGAATTGTTGCAGAGCGTTACTGGCAGGGCTGGGACCAAGATACAACCATGGCGATTTACTCTGCCACCAAGAGCATGACATCAATCCTGACAGGCATGGGCTTAGATGAGGGTAGTTTCGAGGGCCTTGAGCAGCCCATTTCAGATTTTGCACCGCAGTGGGTGGATACCCCCAAAGCTGCCATTACGCTTGAGCACTTCTTAACCATGACCACTGGACTCAGCACCACGCCGCCCGATCTTGATAGCGAAACCACCGACCAGTTTGATGGACTTGCCGATGGTCTGGCCTTGGAGAATACGCCCGGCACGGTTTGGGAGTACAACACACCGGCGTACCTCATGATGTTCACCATGATCGAAAAAGCGACCGGTGAAAATCTGGAAGATTACGCATGGAGAAAACTCTTTGGTCCTTTGGGGATGGATAGCGCGGAGTGGGTGAAAATTGTGGTGAGTGAAGAGGTGACCAACTACCGGCGCATCGAAAGCAATACCCGAGACATGGCCAGGTTTGGACTCTTTAATCTGCGCCGAGGCGTTTGGAACAATGAACGACTGGTGAGTGAGGAATACTTTGAGAAAGCAACCTCTGCATATTTGGAGAGCAAATCCGATTATGGCTTTCTTTACTGGCTGCAAGAAGTGGACACGGAAGCAATGGGAACTCTTTCCGTGCTCAGTGCCATAGGCAAAGATCAGAAAGTCATCATGGCCATTCCCGAGCTTGACTTAGTCATTGTTCGACACGGCGATACCGCGGGTATGGGCTTTACCGGTCAATTTACAAAGTTGGTGGCAGATGCGTTTGCTCAGCAGTGAGCCCCGCAAAAAACGATTAGAGTTGAAGCAGCAGAATCAGCAATCCAGATACAGAGAAAATAGCGTTTAAGGTTCTTAACCTATTCCAGCGGTTCCAGGGTGCTTCAAAGTCGGCTCGTGCCTGCGCTAATTCTGATTCGCCCAAAGCGTTAAGATCCAGCGCTTGCAATGCATTGTTAAGAGGAATGTTAAAGCGAACCGTAGGCAATTGAACTGCAAGTAAATACAGAGCCGATGCAACCAAGAGCAGATAAAGCTGCCCGCCACTTAGGTTCAGCGTTCCTAAAATAAGTGTAGCGATGACTGAAAAGATAGAGCCAACCCAGACCACCATAAATGCCGGTTGATTGTTTTGGATGATCCCGTCCATATGTTTGAAGGACAAAAGAAATTCTCGGTCTGAAAGTTTGGCAATACCCGGCATGACCACTGCCGCAAAGCCAAACACCAAGCCTGCCACCAAGGTACACAATAGAATCGATAACATCAGCGTGAGATAAAAGAGGTTTAACATCATTGTTCACGTTCCCGACAAGCCAATGCTTGCGCTAAGTAATCAAATACCAGCCGCAGGCGCCGACTGGTTTGCAGTTCTCGGTGACACACCATCCATATAGGAACTGGAATCGAGGGGAAATCGGGAAAGACCTTGACCACTTTAGATTCTTGGCTGCCCACGTCGTCCATCATCAAGCAGACTCCAACGCCTTGCTTACACATTTCCCACATGACGAGGTGATTGTTGGTTTCAACCACGAACTGTTCTTGAGCGACGTCGACCCCGATAAAACTTTTATATTGCTTCACCATTCGAGCACTGTTTTCAAAAGCAAAAAGATGGGTGCGGCTAAGATCTTCTTTGGACTTCAGTGGACCCATGCGCTCGATGTAGCTGGGAGCCGCGTAAAAGTGAGCGGTGCTGTTTCGAACTTTCTTGGCAATCAAATCTGGTTGAGTAGGTTCGAAATTGCGAAGCGCAATATCGGCTTCTCGGTGGTGCAGATCTCGAACTTCGTTGGAAACCACCAGCTCTAAGGTAATCCCAGGATGGTCGAGGCGTAGGCGGCTCAAAATAGGAGGCAGTATGTAATGGGCCACGGCTTCGCTGGCGGTGATGCAAACATTTCCCTCGATGGATTCAGATTGTCCGGTCGCAGCGAATGACGTTTTACTTGCGGCGGTGCCCATGGCGCGCACATGCTCCAAGAGCTCTAAACCACTTGTGGTTAACTTCAGCCCGGTACCGATACGCTCGAATAAGGTGACCCCGAGTTCTTCCTCTAAAGCTGAGACCTGGCGTCCAATAGTAGGTTGGGTCGAGGCCAAAGCTCTTGCCGCCGCCGAAAATGAGCCTTCTTCCGCGGTTACGAGAAAGGCGCGGGCACGATTCCAATCGAAATTCAGGCTTTTCCAGTCCATGCAAAAATGCATATCACATGTGCCAAATTAGGGAAATGACATTTAAAAACGTATTGATAGGATGGGCGACGTT
>JABJBS010000099.1 GCA_018668695.1 Deltaproteobacteria bacterium | reverse complement strand
GCTTCGCATTCCTCTTCGTAGGTTGAATACATATAAGGCGTATGTGACTCGAACTCTGCGGCGCATGTGTCCACTCGCTTGTAAACTGGCACAATGCCATCACGCTTACGCCGAGCACGAACTTCTAATGATGCCGTGCCCGTCATGTAGGCGATTCTACGGTCGCTGAATCCCCACTTTTTGGCGGTTAAAATGGTATCGCTGGATACGTCATCAAGCGCTTTGCCCCGCATGCCTTCTTGAAGCTCCGCGAATTGCTGAAACTGATCAAGGAACCAAGGGTCAATGGAGCAGTGGCGATGAACCTCTTCGATGCTCCATCCTTGCTCTAAAGCGTAGACAACATAACGAATTCTGTTTTCGCTGGGTCGTGACAACTTTTCAGCAAGTTTGTCGCGGTCTGTTTCGTTGGGTCGGTATGGTTTAGATACCTCAAGTGAACGCAGTGCTTTAAAGAACGACTCTTTAAGGGTCCGGCCGATTGCCATGACCTCGCCAACGGATTTCATTTGTGTGCCAAGTGTTGTTTCGGCTCCGCTGAATTTCTCAAAAGCAAACTTCGGAATCTTGGTGACGACATAGTCGAGCGCAGGCTCAAAAGCTGCAGGTGTCTTGAGTGTTATGTCGTTTGGTAACTCGTCGAGAGTATATCCTACGGCCAACTTTGCGGCGATTTTGGCAATCGGGAAGCCCGTTGCTTTTGACGCCAGAGCAGATGACCGGCTTACTCGAGGGTTCATCTCGATAATAATGAGGCGTCCTGTTTTGGGATCAACCGCAAACTGAACATTGGATCCACCCGTGTCGACTTTAACCTTACGAAGAATCTGTGCCGCTGCATTACGCATCTGCTGGTATTCTTTGTCGGTCAGCGTTTGCGCTGGGGCCACCGTGATAGAATCACCCGTGTGCACGCCCATGGCATCGATGTTTTCGATGGAGCAAATAATGACAACGTTGTCTGCTGTGTCTCGAATAACTTCGAGTTCGTACTCTTTCCAACCAAGCAGAGACTCTTCGATGAGAATCTGGCTAACCGGTGAAAGGTCGAGTCCGCGCCGAACAATAGTTTCGAGTTCGTCTTGGTTGTAGGCGATTCCTCCACCCGTGCCGCCGAGCGTAAAAGACGGCCTTAGGACACATGGATAAACTCTGCCTTTCATGAAATCATAAGCACCCTGCATGTCGCCAATGATGACGCTTTCAGGGACATTGAGTCCAATTTCCAGCATCGCCAAACGAAAGAGTTCTCGGTCTTCGGCGACTTCAATGGCCTCAGGGCTCGCACCCAGAAGTTCCACATTATATTTCTCGAGGATGCCTTGTTTGTGGAGATCAAGCGCGAGGTTTAGAGCTGTTTGTCCACCAACGGTTGGAAGAACTGCATCGGGCTTTTCGCGCTCGATAATAACTTCAAGGTACTCAGGTGTAAGCGGCTCCACGTAGGTGCGATCACACAAGTTTGGATCCGTCATAATAGTCGCTGGATTCGAGTTCACCAGGATGACTTCATAGCCCTCATCTTTGAGAGCTTTGATAGCTTGGGTTCCTGAATAATCGAATTCACAGGCCTGACCAATAACAATGGGTCCAGAACCTAGAACAAGGATACGATTGAGGTCATCACGGCGTGGCATTGAGCCCTCCCACGCGAGAAATTAGAAACCCCTATTCGGATTCCATTCTCGCATCATCTGCATAAAACGGTCGAATAGATAGTTGGCGTCATGCGGTCCCGGCGACGCCTCCGGGTGGTACTGAACACTAAACGCTGGCGCATTCTTAAGCCGAATGCCTGCGCAGGTTTTATCGTTAAGATTGATATGCGTCACTTCTACTTCATCTTTTGGTAACGAGTCCGGATCCACACAGAAGCCATGGTTTTGGCTGGTGATTTCAATCTTTCCGGTTTTCAGGTCTTGCACTGGATGATTTCCACCACGGTGTCCGAATTTCAGTTTGAATGCGGACCCACCGCTGGCGAGCGCTAGGATTTGGTGCCCAAGGCAGATTCCGAAAATCGGTACTTTACCAATCAGTGCTTTGACGTTTTCGATAGCGTAGTCCACCGGCTCAGGATCACCAGGCCCGTTGGAAAGTAAAACTCCGTCGGGGTTCAGTGTCATCACTTCTTCAGCGGTGGTGCTGGCAGGTACGACTGTGACGCGGCATCCTTCTCCGGCAAGCTGCCGCAGAATTCCGCGTTTTACGCCAAAGTCATAAGCCACAACATGTGGTTGAGCTTTTTCGTCTGGGCTTGCTGCGGGAGCGCGTGTACCGGCGAGATCGATGTCTTTCTCGGTCCAGCTGTATTGGTGACCTGCGGTCACAACCTTCGCAAGGTCTGTCCCGGCCATGGACGTAAGCCCTTTTGCCTTGGCAATAAGTGCTTGTTCATCAGCACCTTCGGCGTCGGCGATGATGCCGCGCATTGCACCTTTGTCACGGAGGTGTCGAACCAGTGCTCGTGTATCGATATCACAGAATCCAGGAATGCCTTGTCGCTTCAAGTACTCGTCGAGAGTGACTTCTGAGCGCCAGTTGCTGGATATACGGCTAATCTCTTTTACGATTAATCCACCGAGGAATATTTTTCGAGCTTCAAAGTCTTCGCCCGCGATACCGTAGTTACCGATCATCGGATAAGTCATGGTCACGATTTGACCAGCGTAGGATGGATCAGTCAGGATTTCTTGGTAACCCATCATCGACGTGTTGAAAACAACTTCTCCCTGAGCATCTGAGTCAGCGCCAAATCTTCGGCCTCGGAATATACGGCCATCTTCAAGGACTAGTAGTGCAGCTTTCATGGGTCTGGGCGATATTTAAGTGTTTCAACCAATAGAAGCAAGAGCTAACGATACAAATGACGCGTGTGGTCGTGCAGGTTGTCATGGCTTCGATCGAGAGTTTCCCGGAGCCAGGACGACCGCCCTTATACGGAGAACGATTCCCCACAGCTACAGCTTCGCTTGGCTTGAGGGTTACGGAATTTAAAGCCACCATTTAGTAAATTCGTGTCGAAATCGAGCTCTGTTTCAGTAAGGTAATTCAGGCTTTTCGGGTCTACCCGAACTTTTACGCCGCTAAATTCGACTACAGAATCCCCTTCTCGGCCTTCGCCGGCCTCGAAGTCGAGGAAATAACTTAGACCTGAGCAGCCGCCGCCCTTAACGCCGACGCGTAAGATAGCCGGAATCTTTTGTCTTTCGGCAACTTGAAGCGCACGGGTGATTGCTTTTTCGGTGAGGGTTATCATTTGTAGTACTCCTACTATCTATATTAATCAGCTCTGGCCGCTCGTCAATCTACTTATGCAGGCTTCTGCGAGAGCTGGGCGTAAGCTTTGGCTACCATCTGGGTAGCCAAGGAAACTTCGTTTTCGGTATTGAAGCGCCCTATCCCAAATCTTAGGGACCCGTGACAACGTTCATCTGTATGCCCCATGGCCTTGAGGACATGAGATGGCCCGGTCTGCGCTGTGGCGCAAGCTGCCCCGGAGCTGATCGCGAGGTCTCTCATGCTCAGCATCAAACGCTCTGCGCCGACGCCCTGTATCGAAATGTTCCAGTTTCCCGGTAATCGGTTTTCCGTGGGTCCATTGATTTGTGCGCTGGGCACTAAGCCCTGAATACCATCTGCTAACTGACTGGTAAGCAGGCTGATTCGTTTGACGTCTTTTTCTAGGTCTTCTGTGACCAGGCGACAGGCTTCCCCAAGACCAACAATACCGGGGACATTGAGAGTGCCTGATCTAAATCCGCGTTCATGCCCCCCGCCGTGAATTTGCGGTACGAGGCTTACTCTTGGTCCTTTTCGCCTCACATAAAGAGCACCGATGCCTTTGGGTCCGTAAATCTTATGTGCCGAGAGTGAGAGTAGGTCGATGTTCAGTTTCTGAACATCAATATCGAGCCGGCCACAGGCCTGGACCGCATCACTATGAAAAAGGACTCCTCTTTCATGGCAGATCTCACCTATCTCGGCCACGGGCATTCTTGTGCCGACTTCGTTATTGGCAGCCATGATAGAGCAGAGAATTGTGTCTTCGCGGATGGCTTCCCTTAGGTCGTTGATTCGTATGTGTCCGTGCGCATCAACTGGTAGAATGGTGACGTCATAACCCTGAGTCTCTAGGACCCTTAATGGATCCATTACCGCGCTGTGTTCCGTCGCTTGAGAGATGATATGGCGACCTTTTGATTTATATCGCTCTGCGACTCCCAGGATAGCTAGGTTATTC
>JABJBS010000098.1 GCA_018668695.1 Deltaproteobacteria bacterium | reverse complement strand
GATAGGACTGCGCTTAAGTCTTACGTTTGATGAAGAGCCTAGCACGACAGTCGTCGCAGGCAATGCCACATTCACCTGGTAAAATGGTTCCCTTTAGATAGAACTCAACCATCAAGCTGGCGCTGTGCAAATTCAGATTAGCTTAGCCAGCGAATTGAAAAAGAGCGTCCGCAATTCACTCTAATCGAGACATAGATCAGAGTAGGGTTCTGCCGTTCGAGCATCAACGCCGACGCTACCCACTCCACTATTGGAACTTGGACCCGCAACCTACTGATAATATGCCAGTTTTCAGACTGTATGTGGACGTGGGCATTTATCCATTGATTTCATTCACAGGCGGTAAAAAAGTGAGTGCATCCTAGAGCGTGACTTCATCTGCCAATCAGGCGACAATTTCGATATAGACTCCCTAAAAGAGGATCAACGATGACGGTAATTAAGCCCCCTAGCTCACCACAGGTCCCGTCTACCCTGCCTACAACAGAGACCGGTCAGCCAAAACTGACTCCCCAATCGCCTCAGCCCTCTACACCTTCTCTGGATATGGACGATGGCTTTGATAGCTCGTCCGTGCCAGGTCAATCGACCGGTGAGCCTCAACAACCCGCTCAACCGCTTGTGAAACCAAGAAGCATTGCAGGTGCCACCCAACCACCGACCATCACAGTAACCGCGCCACCCGTGCCTCCGGCCATTGATGCAGTTCTCCTCAACGCCCTCCCCGAGCAAGATCCAAGCCGCCTGCAGGTACCCGTTGACCAGCGAATAGGTGAGGCCAAAGCCAACTTGGCAGAAATCCTCGACGCTTTAGGATCTCACCCTGAGCTAACAGAGACCCACGAGCGGCTCGAGAGCGCCCTCAAAGAACTCACAACGAAGCACGCACTGCACGAACACCAGCTGGCTCTGCACGAAACACCATCGACCGGTCCTGGCTCGGAGCTTAGGCTCGAATCATCACGTATCCAAAGCGAAACGAGCGAGATTGAATCTGAAATCACTGAGCTAAAAGAACAACTCGAACTGCTCCAAGATCCCGTAAAGCATGAACGGCTCAGCTCAAAATCGAAAGCGCTCCTCGCAAAGCTCAATGACTTTCCATCGATCAATACAGACTTCCAGCAAGCCTACGCTGCGTTTGTAAAGGACTACGGCGACGAGGTCGCCAACTCACATAACCTCTCACAAAATGTAGGTGTACTGCGACACAACGTCGACGTACTCAAAAAGAACGGCGAGAATCTCGACAGCCAGCGAAACCATATGCGTAAGCTCTTGAACCGCCCCATATCCTCGCGAGAGTTCAAAAGACTTGAGAGTGACTAGGTTGAAAATAATTTCGAATGAGTCGCCTCCGGCGACAAGAAGACCCTCCCTAGCCCTCCCTTAAAAGGGAGGGAAAGATAGAAAATAGAAGCATTTCTACTGGGCGCAACGGAAACCGAAGCAGTAGTTACGGCTGCCTGGATCGTTGCTGTAGCGACCAGACGCGCGCAGGTCATGACCCTGGGGGGATTCCCTGGAGTAGTCGAGCCTCGAACTGCTGAAGAACGACCCGCCGCGGAGCACGCGAGAATAGCTGCCGCTACTCGGCCCTTTAGGGTTATTCCCAGGGCTTACCTTGTAGTAATCCTTCCCATACCAATCATTCACCCACTCAAAAACATTCCCGGTCATGTCGTAAAGCCCAAAGGAATTCGGAGATTTTTTCGCCACGGGGTGTGTTTGATTATTGGAGTTCTTATAGTACCAGGCAATTCTATTGAGGCTGCCGTAATGGTCTCCAGTGGTGCCTGCGCGTTGTGCGTATTCAAACTCAGCTTCGGTTGGGAGACGATAACCAATCTTCTCACAAAACCTCTTCGCCTCGGACCATGTAACCTTTTCAACAGGATTATTCTCAGAGCGATAACCAAGCTTATCGGATGTATACTCACTAGGATTACTTCCCATCACTTTGTAATATTGCTTTTGAGTCACCTCAGTTTGCGCCATCCAGAATGAGCTTAGGGTAACTTTATGAGCAGGGCGTTCATGAGACTGACCGGTGCATTTTTCTTCCTTGCTACCGTCTGCACAAGGAATCTTATTGCTCTTATCAAACGGGTCAGCACACATTGCCCGAACCTGCTTGCAGCTATTGTCTCCCATCATAAAACTCCCTGCAGGAATCTTAATCATGGTGATGCCGTACTTGTCGGTTTTCTTAGGAAGCTTTCTGGCCTCACTCACTGCAGCGCCGCTAGAAAGACGAGTGTTCGAGCGCCTGACGAAGCGCATCCTTGACCCGCGTTTGAACCGCCACCGGCACCTCACAAGGCGCCGTGGCACAGGCGTTTAGCGCTGCTTTCAGCCCATCGCACTCGGCCGCGCAAGCCCGACAATTCGCCACGTGCGCCTCCATGGTGGAGCAGATGTCCGGTGACAGGTCGCCCTCGAGGTGCTCGGAGAACACCTTGCGGATGTCAGGGCAGCCGGGCTGGGGCCGATAAGGGGTCGCGGCCAAATGCTCGCGGAGCTGAGCCCGGGCGCGGTGCAAGCGACTCTTTACCGCTGGCACACTGATGCCCACCACCTCGGCGACCTCCTTGGCGCGCAGCCCTTCGATGTCGCGCAAGACCAGAATCTCCCGATAGGCCGGCT
>JABJBS010000097.1 GCA_018668695.1 Deltaproteobacteria bacterium | reverse complement strand
CGGGACTCTTCTTCGGGGGCAACGGGCTCGGATCCGGGGCGGCTCGATTCACCACCGAGGTCAAGTATCGTGGCGCCGGACTCTACAAGATTTTTGGCGTGTTTGATTACGGATTCAACATCGGAATACTGGCCGCCATCCGAGAAGGAGTCCGGTGTCAGGTTCAGAATACCCATCAAGATTGGAGAGGTGAAATCCAGGCGTGTACCACGCCCAGTCACAAATGAATTAGGAGGAGCTGTCATAGGAAGGTCGGGCGATTAAGCTTTCGCGCCGCCTGCCAATGGCCCAAGGATATCGGGTCCTGACTTTTCTTTCTCACGTTGACGCTCTTCGAGGTCTTCACGAGTCGTCATGCGAACCTTCGGTGGCTCTCGAGTCATCTCTTCACCAGCCATGAGCATGTCTACTTCTTTGCCATCGATGGTCTCATATATAATGAGAGCCTCGGCAATTCTGTTGAGTCCTTCACGGTTTTTCACAAGAAGTTCTGATGCACGCTTATACTGTGCCGTCAGAATGTCCTTGACTTCAGCGTCGATCAGCTTCGCTGTTTCACCGCTGTATTTCGCGCCTTGACCGATATCACGTCCCAAAAAGATATTGGATGGTGCCTCGCCGAAGGTGATGGGTCCAAGCGTTGTGCTCATGCCCCAATTACAAACCATCTTCCGAGCCAAGTCAGAGGCTTTGTCGAAGTCATTTCCTGCGCCCGTTGTGATTTCATCAAACACAACTTCCTCAGCAATTCGGCCTCCGAAAAGGACGACGATTCGATCCAGAGCCCACTTGCGAGAGTAACCATAGCGGTCATTCTCAGGAAGCATCTGTGTTAAACCAAGGGCCGGGCCACGAGGAATAATGGTTACCTTATGCACCGGGTCTGAGTGCTCAACGAGCTGGGCAAGCAAAGCGTGACCGGCCTCGTGATAGGCAGTGTTACGCAGATCGGCCTTGCTGAGGACCATGCTCTTACGTTCGGCACCCATCATGACTTTGTCCTTTGCAGATTCAAAATCGTGATGCTCCACCTTGGTCTTATTGAGCTTGGCAGCAATAAGTGCAGCCTCGTTGACCATATTGGCTAGGTCGGCTCCGGAAAAGCCGGGCGTTCCTCTGGCAAGTGTCTCCAAGTTGACGTCTGCAGCCAAAGGCACTTTACGTGTATGAACCTTGAGAATCATCCCGCGGCCAGAGAGATCGGGGTTTGGCACGGTTACACGCCGGTCGAAGCGACCAGGGCGCAGAAGAGCTGGGTCGAGTACATCGGCGCGGTTTGTGGCCGCTACTAAGATGACACCTTCATTGGATTCAAAACCATCCATCTCTACGAGTAGTTGGTTCAAGGTTTGTTCGCGTTCATCGTGACCACCGCCTAATCCAGCACCACGGTGGCGACCGACTGCATCGATCTCATCAATAAATATGATGCATGGAGCCTGCTTCTTGCTTTGTTCAAAGAGGTCACGCACACGAGATGCACCAACACCAACAAACATTTCTACAAAGTCTGAACCACTGATTGAAAAGAATGGAACACCCGCTTCACCTGCTACACCGCGGGCGAGCAAGGTTTTGCCCGTTCCGGGAGGTCCCATGAGAAGAACGCCTTTGGGGATGCGTCCGCCCAATCGTGTAAACTTTTTCGGGTCCTTCAAGAAATCGATAATCTCGCGGAGTTCCTCTTTTGCTTCTTCAACGCCGGCAACGTCTTTAAAGGTAATCTTCGGACCGGCTTCAGAGACCAAGCGAGCCTTAGATTTACCAAAGCTCATGGCTTTTCCGCCTCCGGACTGCAGTTGTCGCATCAGGAAGAAGAGGAAGAGGAAAACCAGCACCATGGGGAGCCATGATAAGAGGAGAGACTGCCACAGGGCACCGCCTTCTTCGCTCACCAGCTTAAACCCAACCTTTTGGCTCTGCATTTTGTCGATAACAGAATCAGTCAGCTTGCCAATCGCTTGGCTTTTGTTTCCGTCTTTGACCCATGAAAATTCGGTCTCGTTTTTAATTTCCACCGCTATATTGGTCAGCGCGCCGGACTCTACCTCAGTAAGGAACTGGGAGAAGGGCATCTCAGTCGGCTCGACTTGGTTTTGCTGCATGATGTTCCAAATCAGGTAAAACATCAGGAACAGTACGCCCCAAAGAATAAGAGTTTTATGGTTCTGCCGCACGGGTCTCTCCTCGTGGCTGATGAAATCTAATCTGGTTTCATCACCATCGGTCTAGCATTGTCGTCGCCGCTTTTAATGAACGAGCGAACCGACGTATTCTACATATAATACATGAGTTGTTGCCTTGCTCATAGGTGCGAAAGCTCCTCTGCGCAACCCAACGACCCAAATGATTTCTTCCCCACAAACAACCAAGGGCCAATGCTCACGCAAAGGGGTTGGTATCTTTAAGTTTGTAAACAAATCGCCTATTTTTACTGAACCTTGAAGGCCAAATGGTTCAAAGCGGTCTCCCGCCTGCCAAGGCCTCACTTCTAACCCAAGATGGAGTCGATCTGCGTCGAATGCAACCTGCCTAGGCCCCTTAACCTGCGAAATTAGCGTTTTTTTTGGTCCTTCGAGGTGTGTTTTTAGGTAACCACCTAGCGCGGGGACATTAAATTGCTCCCCAATCGTCAATTGCTGCCGAATATGGGGACTTTTGGCTGGGCCCCAAATGTAATTGGCCTCGTTCAAAATGACTTTTCCGCCGAGTGTCATTTTCTTCCCCGGGGTACCGAGAAGGTATCCAAGTTGTTCGATGTAGCTATTTTCAACCGGCAGATTTTGCATTTCGAGCCATGCTGAGAGTGCCCACTCGCGTAAATAAGGATCCGCTTTTTGAAGCACCTCGATATTCAGGCTGTCCAGCTGGCCTTTTGCCTCCTCAAGCAACGGTTGAGCCATTCGGTTCAGGAAGTCTGTGGCCCGTGCTGAGCGGCCGGCAAACCGTGACCAGTGTTTTTCGGCTTCTGGGTTGAGTTCGGAAAGAACGGGTACCACGTCTTCGCGGATTCGTGTCCGTGTTCGAACTCGGTTGAGGTTGCTGGGATCGGAGGCGAAGCTTAACGAGCGCGAGTTTGCATAGACGAGGACTTCCCCTCGTGTGATGCCCAGTAGAGGACGGATAATATCTCCCCGTTGTTCACGGATTGCGCCCGCACCCCGTAAGCCTGTTCCACGGGATAAACGCTGAACCAGGGTCTCACATTGATCTGTAGCGGTATGGGCCGTTGAAATAATCGGTTGAGGGAATTCTTGAGCAAACTGCCGAATAGCGGCATAGCGTGCTTCTCGAGCATTTTCGAGTAGGTTACCATGGCTGGGGAGGCTGATCGTTAATATATTAAATGGAATACCGTAAGTCTGAGCAAGTTGTCCCACAAGCTCTAGTTCTTTTTTCGCTTCAGGTCTAAGACCGTGGTCAACGCCTACTGCGACGACGGAACCAATTTGTCCTTTTAGCTTCAATTGACCAACTAAATCGAGCATGACCTGGGAATCCGAGCCACCGCTGCAGGCTAGAATGAGGGTGGAGTCTGCAGGCTGCAGGTGCTGCAGGCGCTCACGTAGTTTGGCCAAAAGGGTGGTCATATAGGCTTCAGTACCGTATTTATTTCTAAAAACAAGAAAAACTGAGCGAGCTATCTGGGTTAGATCGATGAAAAACAGAAGAAAACGACTAATTTGGTTGACAAAACGGCAGCGCGAGACGTAAGTAGCGCACCCTTCACGGGTATTGATGACTCTGAAGGGCCGGTGAAAACCGACCGACGGCGCCTTGGTGGCGCTAACATTAGGACGGAAGCGTTTCGTCAACGACTTGGCAGACTTAGAAGCGCTTCAGGAGTAAAAGACCATGGCAGTTCCAAAGAAACGCAAGTCACATTCACGAACCGGTATGCACCGTTCACACCACGCACTTGATAAGCCAGGGTATGTTACCTGCGCTCAGTGTGGTGAGCCTTCAAAGCTTCACCGTGTATGCAATAGCTGCGGCTACTACCGTTCCAAGGAACGAGTAGCTGGTAGCGTGCAGTCTCAAGAAGAAGCTTGAGTAACGCTCTAGATATTTAACCCCGTTCCCAAGGTTAAATCTGAACTAGAAACGATTAAAGGCCGTGTTATCACGGCCTTTTTTTATGGTCTCAGCCGAATACGTCGCGTTGTTGCAAGGGCCGCGTGTCAATTTGGAATCCCAGCGACACCTCTCTATTAATTACCTATAATTTACAAGGTCACCATCATGGCATGTTCAGTGCTCTATGAATGGCATGAACGACCTCGTACAAGCATTGTCAGCATTATCCTTAGGACCAAGGCCCAAACGCTGTGAGGTTGTGAGGCTCCTGGAGTCCCCGAGACCCGAGCAAGTCTTACTCGACTTAACGACGTCATTACCAAGGAGTGTATTGGTTAAGGCTGGTCGCTGCGCCAAAGCTATTCTCACGCTCGGAATTCAAACGATAGCGCCCTGGGATTTACCGGGCTCCCTAAAACTATTGAAAAATCCACCACTTGGCCTTTACGTTAGAGGTTCTGCCGCCGCGTTATACGGGGATGCCGATGCAATTGTCGGTTCACGAACCGCGGGCAAGGGCCCGTTATGGTGGGCGGGCCAACGGGCTATATCAGCTTGCGCATTAGGTAGAGCTGTCGTCTCAGGGGGCGCTTTGGGTATTGATTCGGAGGCTCACCGCGTAACTTGGGGAACAGGGGGTGTGGGGATCGTGGTACTCGGTGTGACTGTTGACCGATCCTACCCTGCAGAAAACAAAACTCTATTTGGCGAGATCGTTCGACAAGGTGGAGCCATTGTCAGTGAACATCCTCCTCTTGCTTCGACCTATGCGCTCCATCATGCAACTCGAAATCGGATTATTGCCGGACTTTCCAAGGCGTTATGGGTCGCGGAAGCCGGTACAGGCTCCGGGACACTTCATACAGTACGCACTGCGATGAAGCTTGGAATTCCCATTGGCGTGCCACCACCCGAAATTGGCGGCAAGCGGGGAGGGATTGACTGGATCTTAGAGCAAGAAGGACTCGTCAGTGTGGTGGGACCAAAAGGGTAGATTGACCTTGTAAGACTTGGGTGGTGGGTGTAAGGACTCGGCCAAAGCGAGGCTTTATCCATCGGAGCGAAACCCACCGATGGGGTGACCATGAGGCGCAGCATGAGTAAGAAAATTGTACACGTTGTAGGAACCGGAACCATTGGTGAACCACTTATTGGGCTCTTATCAGAGAACAAGGAAGCGTTTGGTATCGATGAGGTGACATTTCACAAGAACTCCCCCAGAGCCGGCGATAGCCCAAAGCTAAAGCAATTGGCCCGACGCGGAGCACTCCTTGCTGCAAATCACGATAAAATGGATGCATTCCGAGAGCTCGGAATGGAAGTGGCTTACGAGTCAGAAGAAGCGATCAAGCAAGCCAGCGTTGTTATCGACTGTACGCCTAGCGGTGTGGGTATTGCTAACAAAGCGCAGTTCTACAGCAAGTATGCCGATCGAGTGAACGGCTTTATTGCTCAGGGCTCTGAGTTTGGCTTCGGCAAAATGTACGCGCGAGGTATCAATGATCACATCCTTGAGCCAGGTAAAGATCAGTTCCTTCATGTTGTAAGCTGCAACACGCACAATATCGCTGCACTGCTAAAAACAATCGGCAGTAAAGCCAACGGTGACCTGAATGTAGAAGACGGGCGTTTTCTGTGCCTTCGTCGTTCAAACGATATTTCTCAAGACGGAAGTTTCGTACCAGCACCTCAGGTTGGGAAACACGGTGATGCGAAATTCGGCACACACCATGCCAGAGATGCCTACCACCTATTCCAAACACTTGGGTTAGACTTGAATCTCTTCTCCAGCGCAGTGAAGCTGAATACTCAGTACATGCACTCACTGCATTTCAGCATCACGTTGGCTGATAAAATCGAGATGGAAGACCTATTGGCGCGGTTCGAAGAGAACAAGCGCGTTGCTCTTTCAATCAAAACCAGCGCAAACTCAGTCTTTTCGTTCGGTCGTGAGCATGGCCACTATGGACGAATTTTGAGCCAGACGGTCGTAAGTACGCCGACCCTCGCAATTCGTAACGAACGTGAGGTTGTGGGCTTTTGTTTTACTCCACAAGATGGTAATTCGCTGCTGACTTCAGTGGCGGCTACCTTGTGGTATCTAGATCCTGAAACAGTAGATGAACGAATAGATTGTCTACGTCCTTACCTCTTTCAAGAGGTATAAGAGAACGGTCGGGCGAATAGCTCAGCGGTAGAGCGCCGCCCTTACAAGGCGGATGCCGGGGGTTCAAATCCCTCTTCGCCCACCATCTCAACTCTCGACCGTTCCTCACCGCTTCCCTCAGTTCTCGCTACAAAAAAAAATCGACAAAACAACAGCTTGCACCGTCCCCGGGGCAGGTAGTACGCTTTCAAAGTGGCCACGAATATTTGGCTGAACCTTTGGGGGACCCTTTGTCTGATAAAACCATCCTCATCGTTGATGACAGTCTTATTTCTCGAATGTTTATGCGTAAAGCGGTTCAAGGAACCTTCTCGCATTGGAACGTATTAGAGGCCAGTAATGGCCACGATGCGCTCTCTGCTGTTGAAGGCAAGCAGGTTGATATTGCGCTTTTAGACCTAAACATGCCTGGTGGGATCAATGGACTTGCTCTCGCTAAGTCATTGAAAGATGTTTACGCCAATATCCAAATTGCTTTGGTTACAGCGAATATCCAGTCTGCGGTTCGCGAGAAAGCCAGCGCCCTTGGCGTAGAATTTATCGCAAAGCCGATCACCGAAGATAAAATCGTCGATTTCCTAAAGACGTGTGCTGAATGAAAGAACCCGAGCTGAGTGAACTTCAGCGTGATGCTATCACCGAGCTTTTAAATATCGGTGTAGGACGGGCAGCTGCAGCTCTCAGTGAGATGGTCGACCAGGAGGTTGGTCTGACTGTTCCGCACTTGGATTTTGTCCCGCGATCTGAGCTAACGTCTTCTCTGGGAGATGAGTTTGGTGACCGCGTCACCGTATTACGACAACGTTTCGACGGCCCGTTTTGGGGGGATGCTCTGCTTATTTTCCCCGAAGCGCGCTCTATGGATATTGTTCGTGAGGTTATGCAGGGCACTGTTGCCCTAGACTCCATGGGTGAACTGGAACAAGAGGCTCTGACCGAAATTGGGAACGTTATTCTCAATGCGTGCATCGGCGGTTTGGCCAATAGCTTTGGCGTAGAAACAGAGTGTGCGCTGCCAGACTTTATTCAAAGCGATTTGCGAAAGGTATTCCTACCACCGGTAGATGGTGATGAGCCTTTGGTTTTGGTGTTGCGAATGGTTTTCACGATTGAGGAGCGTGATATCAAAGGTTACCTAGCATTTGTCTTGGACGGCAACGCATTAGAGGCCTTTTTAAGGCATGTAGAGGACTTCTTAAATCGATGACAGAAAAAGAAGTAAACAAGGCATCTGAAAAAAAAGGTGCTCCCGAGGCTAAGGTGAACTCGGTTGCAGTAGGTGAATTGGCAAGTGTTTGCTTCGCCGATATTGAGTCCGGACTGATGGTTCTGGACAAGAGTGGTCGCATTATTATGTGGAACGCTTGGATGTCCAAGGCATCGAGGGTTGCATCAAAAGATGCGGTCGGTCGTGAGCTTCCGGAAGTATTTCCAACGATTGCTGAAACACGTGTTTGGAAGGCTATTCAGTCGGCTCTAAAGCACGGTATGCCAGCACTTCTTTCCCATACGCTTAACAAGGCGCAGTTTCCTCTTTACCGTCCATTTCGTCATTCTGAAGAATTGATGCGGCAAATTATCGTCATCAAACCGACTAGAATCCCAGGCGTGGAGAGGCACTGTTTAGTGCAGATTTCAGACGTAACCCCTGCAGTGGTTCGAGAGGAAATGTTGCGAAAGCAAGCCCATGAACTGAAGTTAGCTCAGCAGATGCTTTTAGAGGCAGAACGTAAAGAAGCCGAGCGTGCAATTGCTCTTGAGCGCGAATCAACTGAAGCAGCTATGGCCGGCGGCTTTGCGCACGAGATGCGTAATGCTTTATCGGGTGGAAATTTGTTGCTGATGGGTTCGCTGGGGCTGGAGTCCAAAGAGGCCGCCAATAGCATTCCGCAAAAGACACGAGAAACTTTGGTGTCGATTCATAAGATGGTCAGCGGCTGGGGGATCTCCAAGGAACAAATTACCGAGCTTGGCGGTGCGCTTCGTGCAATCAACAAGAACGAAAAAAACATCGAGCACGTACTCAACAGTGTGCATGGTGCTACAGAGCGCGCGCTGATGATTACAAAGCAAATTATGCAGTATTCCAAAATGGGACATTCGCTTAAAGGCATGGAGCGTGTTTCCGTGTCGGAGCTGATTGCCGCAGTTATGGATGACTCGGAAGTGGACTTTGGTTCAGGTCACGTCGGCCTACTCATCGATGTCCCGGAAGACTTGGTCGTTCAGGGTGATAACCTGCAGTATTATTCGATTATCAAAAACTTAGTACAGAACGCACGGGATGCAGTCTTCGAACGTTTTGGTGGTGATGAAGGTGGACGAGTAGGCTTAATTATCGAGTCACACGAGAATTTTTGGCGTGTGGTGGTTTCGGATAATGGGGTCGGTATTCCTGAGGAACATCGACCGAAAATATTTAAAGCCTTCTTTTCGACGAAACCTGAGACAGGCACAGGGCTTGGTTTGGGTATGGTTAAGAAGCTTGTGAATCTGTATAATGGTACAATTAGTGTGGATAGCGTTGTAGGTGAGGGCACCACGTTTACTCTAGACTTCCAATTTTTATCGGGAGATGAAAACGGAATTGAAGAGCAGGCCGAGGGTGCGTCTTTAGGCGATGCGGAGGAGAGTGTTGATGGATGATATTGACCGCTTATTGGGCGAGGATGAAACGACCGAGTCCGAACAAGATCCGAATGCGCCGTTAGTAATCGTGATTGACGATGATGCGACACAGAGAATGTCTCTTCGATACGCTCTTGAGAAAAAATATCGTGTTGATGTTTATAGCAGTGGAAGCGCTGGTGTTGAGAATGTGAAGCAGGACACCTCCTGTGTTATTTTAGATATTAAAATGCCCGATAAAGATGGCTTTTGGACTTATAAAGAAATTCGTAAACGAGATGCCGATTTACCTATTATCTTCAACTCAGCTTATCAGGACCTCGAGGATCCCTTTGTGATCATGAACGAGTATCGTCCTTTTGGGTATATGACGAAGAGTGGAGATCTGACTGAGCTGATGGATATGGTTGGGAAGGCTGTTGCATTTCGAGACCGAGTAAACTCTAAGCGAAGTCTTGTAGATCAACTGCGTAAGGTTAAGGGCGAGATGGAGTCTTTACGTAAGCGAAAAGGTTGGTGAGTTCTTATCGAACATCTGCGCCTGGTTTCCGCTCTATAATTGCCTGATTACTTTGAAGTCCCGTGTGAAGAAATTCCATAGTAGCATGGATAGCTTCCGGCCGATTAAAAACTACAAAATGATTGCTTTGACTCGGTTGGAGAATACTCCCGCACCATTGGAGAAATCCGCCTGTGTTGCTTCCTTCTAAGTTCGAACGCACCGGCGCACTGATGTAGGGTAGGTTCGCGAGAGAATAGAGTTGCGTTTCCATTGCAGCAGGTTCAACCAGTGGAATACGACCAGCGACTGCCATAGCCGAGGCACTGAAGTGCGGAGTTTGTTCATCGTAGCAACCTGATGTGACCAATATGTTGGGGGCAGGGCTCTCGCGTCTCGGGTTCCAGCTGGGTGCGTAGTTGATTGGATCGGTGATGTCGACGGCCGTTTGGATCAATGTGATGAGCGGATGAAGTTCACTTAACGTTTCTGTTTCAGGTAACTCTGTGAAAAACCGAATAAGTTCCTCGAAATCCACGGGGTCCTTACGTTCAAGAACGGTGATGCTGAGTCCACCGCCAGCTCCTGAAAGAACCCAAGAGCTAATGTCTTCATCAAAAGCTAAGGCTATGGCGCCAGAGATTCCACCCTGCGAGTGACCGAAAAACCCCACCTTGTCGGTGGAAAAACAAATAGGCTCTCCGGTGGGACTGCTTGCTTCATCAACCTCGAGATTATTGGTTACAAATTGTGTGAGTGCCCAGGTGTCGATAGCGGCTTGACGGAACATCGAGCGCGCCGCATCAGGATTAACGAAATTGAAGCTGGCGATATTAACGTCGAAGGAATTCCCTTCACTGCGTGGTCCGTGAAGCGGCATGTCTATGCCAATGGCGGCAATGCCCCGTGCTGCCAGACGGCCGGCGGTTTCCGAAACCATAGAGTAGGCGCTTCCGCCCGTACCGTGAGCATACTCGGTAATTGGAAAACATCCATCGCTGCCAACAGGTTGTGTCTTGGGGATGGATAAGGTGAATCTAATGTCTTCGTCACGTACCACAGAAGGAACTCCATCGGTAAACTGAAGTTCGCCATCTCGGTTGTACGGAACATCACCCACTTGGTAGTTCGGTACGGTAATCTTGCCTTCCATGAGATAGAACTCAGTGGTTTCGTTGCTGGTCCATTTGAAGCTTTTTGCCTCGAAGAGTTCTCCGGCGTCAGTCATGGCTTGCCAATCATCTGGGCGGTAGCTTGGCGCTGGAGCTTGTTGGACTTGCTCATAAATCGATTTAAGCTGACTGGTCGTAGCTTGTGTCGTGAAGACAGATGCTCCAACAACCGTTGCAGGATCGATGGCTTGGTCTTGAAGATAAAGTCTGAGTTTTGAAAAAGAGTTGTCCAGTCTTTCATAGGTGCTTGATGGCATCGATTGCCCGCAGCCTGTCGCGCCAGCGGATGAAAGCAGCGCTCCCAGTGCGGCATCAGCCTGCAGGGGCTGGGCGTTTGTCGTTTGAAGACCGGACTTCAGAATAATCGCGTAGGTTGTGGACTCTTGAAGAGGAAATCCCCAATGCGGAGCGACCGCCAGTGTATTCGCAGGCACGTAAGAGGTGCTTTGCGCCCAATATTCCCAGCGTACAGGGTAGGAACGTCCATATTCTGGAGAGTCAGGGTCAATATCGACGAGGGTGAGCGATTCATGTGGCGCCGAAGCATGAGCTGCTGGCAAACCGGATGTATCCAGTGTTTCGGACAACTCGAAGTACACTGCGCCATTTAGGCTGAATCCGTCGATGTCACGGGTGACAACTTTAATATAGTCATCCACCAAACCAACGTTGAACGGGTTAGGGTAAAGGTCCCATTCTTTGTCGGAAACATCATCCCGATTGTCGAGGGGGAAAGGCATCGCGAGCCAGCGCTCACCGGCTTCGCCTGGTTTAAAGCTAATATTGGGACTGTTCTGCTCGGGGCATACAACATTGTTCTGGCAGGCGGTCAGAGTGGCCATCAATATCCAAAGAGCGAAGATTGTCTTCTGTAATCGCATTTAATTTCCCCTTCGTCGGATGGATAGAATGCCGAATAAAGCGGTTTGTGGCTAGCCCCTCAAAATTTAGGGATGTTCTGCTCTTTAAGGTGATTGACAGATTAGAGTGCCTGTGATGAATCCGTATCATGGTAATGCAATGGTTGTTTCTCGCTGCGACGTTGACATCGGCGATTCCCGATCACTCTGACGGCTATTTTCCTGACCTAACTCGAACTCGCGTCGAAAACGTAAAAGTTTCGGGTGAGGGCGGTCCGGTCATCCTTGTGGTAGTCGATGCCATGCGGCCCGACCGCATGAGTACGTACGGATTTGAGCGGGAGACCACACCACACCTCAGTAAGCTCGCGGACGATGGCGTCATCTTTACCAATTACTATGTTAACGGTAATTGGACTCGACCAACTTCAACTACGATGCTTACCGGATTGCCGCCGGTCGCTCACCGGGTAGAGAAGCAAGTCGACCGGTTAGCTCACGACATTCCGACACTGGCGCAAACGCTTGCTGCCAATGGAATTCCAGCGGGAGCTGTAGTGGGGAATGGGAATGCAGGCAGTGTGTATGGCCTGGACCGTGGTTTTACTTATTACGCGGATACTGTGAAACATTGGAAGGGGCTGCCCACGGCTCAGAATGTTGTAGACCTTGGACTGCCTTTCATTGAAAAAAACCAAAATGACCCGTTTTTCCTAATGCTCTTTATGGTCGACCCTCACGACCCGTATGGCGCTCCAGGCCCATACGAAAACTACTTCGTTAAGGATAAGTCTGTTCGGCTTATTCGCACACCCCACTGGGAAAAGGGTAATTACTCAAAAGCTGAAGTCGAGCGGATGAAGGCAACCTACGACGGCTCGGTACGTTATGTGGACGAAACTCTGGGTAAGCTTTTTTCCAAATTAAAGAAGATGGGGCTCTACGACAAGTCCACGATAATCGTAACATCTGACCACGGTGAAGCATTCGGTGAGCATGGTGTGTTCATGCACAGCCATCACCTCTACGATGAAATCATACGCGCTCCTTTGATTATAAAGCCGCCATCTATTTCAAAGAAGGCTGGATACAATCATTACCTTTTCGATAGCACCGATTTGATGCCGACAGTTTTGGGCTGGTATCAGGTTGCGCCGCTTACAAAGCTACCAGGTGTTGATATTATTCACTCCTTAGAAAATCCGTCTGCCAACGATCCACACAGAAGAATCGTTACAGAGTTCAACCACTTTGGTATTCATCGAGCCACGGTTCGCTCTTATACCGGCAAGGTTATTTATTCTGCCCCTGTTGACGAGAAAGAGTTTCGCTCAACTGTTGGCAACCGTTCGCTTTTACCTTCTGTCTCGTTCGATAAAGAATGGGTTAGAATGTACGATTTGTCTCGCGACCCATTTGAGAAAAACTGCCTCTATAATGAGAAACCCGCGCAGTTCGGTCATTTGTCCAAGCTTTTAAAAGAAATACGAAGTTATCGAGCGGGTAGGCCTTCCAAGCCTTCGGTTCCGGCTACAGCAGTCGATGCAGAGACACTGAAAGACTTGAAGACCATGGGCTATGTTGATTGAGTCCGTATCTTTTTTAGTCCAGATAACCCATCGCGTGTAAACGGCTCAGCACACTTGAGTTCTGAATGCTTTCGTTTTCGGAGAGTCGATTGAACTCATCTTCTTGGTCGCTGCGCTCAAAGGCCAAGATCCCTTGCATCCAAATCGGAGGGTTAGCCTGAGTGGCTTGAGGGATGGGTTCACCCATGAGTGCGTAAATCAGAGAGCCGGCCTCTTCGATGGTTAGGAGCGGAAGTTTCTTGTGTTGAAGCCCCGTGCCAGATGCTATCCAGACTCCATTCTTATGATGAACGCCGGGCATGCCGCTTCCCTTAGGTGCGGCGTATTCCTCTTTTGACATGCGACGAACGACTGGGCCCGGTCCAACAGATCTTAGAAAAGATGCCCGATAATTACTCGGCCAAGCGGGCTCGAGTATTAAGTCGGGCGCGTCATCGGCTGCCGGCCCATTCAGAACCTCGTCTTTTCGGTGAGCCTTGGCGATGAAGGGCTCTCCTGTTTCGGGATGACAGATACTAAGAACCTCTTTGGCCAGTTGGTCTCGTAAAGAGTCGGCTTCTTGGTCTGTGAGCGTGCCGTTTTCGAATCTAGACTTTCTGTGCATCCAGAGAGTGGGTGCGTAATCAAGTTCGTCTGAGAAAACGTCGGATTGTTTATGGTCGATTTGGCCTCCGCGCACAGCCGTAAGAATCTTTGACTTAAGCTTCATAGGCAACGAGTCGACTGCTCGTTTAACGGCTGCATGTGGGAGATGCTGGAGTAGGTTGTGTCCCACTTTTGAAATCGAATTTTGAGTTTTGGATTTTTTCTCAGCACTGAATTTGAGGTGGCCTTTAGTCTCGAGCCAGCGATTAAGGTGAATCGCATAATCGGACGCTCCTCCGAAACCATGATCGCTTACAATGAGGATCCGACTGTTCTTAGGTCTTTCTCGGTCAAACCATCCAATGAGTTCGTCAAGGCGCCGGTAGATTGAGGGAAGCGTATCGGTTGCGTTTTTAGAGCAGGCTCGGGGGCTCGCCATATCCCAGGTGTGCCAAGCGTGGTGGCTCGCGGTGTCTGATGCCTGGAGGTGGAACATAAAGAGGTCCCATGGCTCTTGACGGTAAATCGTTTGAAGTAGTTTTTCTTTAGCGCCGATATCATCGAGGAGGCGTTGAGCCGCTTTTTCTAAGCGTTTTGGGTCTCTGCTGTGCTCGTTAAAAACGCCAAGTCTCCAACCGCCAAGCTGCTGGACTAACGGCCTTAAACTCTCCGGCCATATTCCTTCATCTCCAACCCTGTCGCCGCCTGGAGCATCGAACCCGGAGATGCAAACACCATTTATTTTTTCGGGTGGAAAGGTTCCAGGGATACCCACCGAAGCAACTCGGTAGCCGCGATTGGATAGGTGTTGTAGGCAGGTAGGGATGAGTCGGTCACCGCCGTGAAACCCGGTTAGGTCATACGTCCCAGGTACATGGCGAAACATATCAATGATTCCATGTGTACCTGGGTTGGCGCCTGTTAGAAAGGAACTCCAAGCGGGCAGCGTTGCGGTAGGTTGGGTCGACTCAAGCTCGGTCGATAGCCCGGACTCCATGATGCGTTTGATATTGGGAAGCTGGTCGTCCTGAAGAAGCGGTTTAATGATATTAAATGTGGCCCCATCTAATCCGACGACGATGAGGGGGTGAGCGGCACCTGTCACTCGATATAACCAAGAGCTCGAAGCTCGGCTTCATCTTCCAGATTCATTTCTTTCTTCTGACGACTCGCACCACCGGTTTTCGAGCGTTCTTGATGAAGCTTCAATTCATTCTCTAGCGTTTGCACAACAATGGGTTGTGTATCCTGGATTGGATTCTTCTCTTCGGAGTCAGAGCCAAGATTATAAAGCTCTTTCACGAGGAGACCACGAGGGTTGTCGGCATTGGCTTGAATGAGCTTCATGTCTTGCGGATGATTTTGGCGAGCTGATTCAAGAATTTGACCCTGATGGTTTTGGCTCGCAAATGTATGGGTCGGAGCGGCTGTGTCACCCAGGAGGTTACGACCTTCCCAGCTTGGATCCGCCTTGATTCCAAATAGGCTTGCAATGGTCGGAGCAATATCCACTTGCCGTGCAATGTCTGAGCGTCTTGCCGGAGTAACTGCTGGTCCGCTGATGACCAATGGGATGTTGAGCATTTCTTCGTAAAGCGTTTGACCATGATAGTAACCACCGTGTTCACCAAATTCTTCACCATGGTCCGAAGTGAGTACGATATGAATTTTATCAAGCAGTCCGCGTTGCTCAAGACCTAAGAGAAGCTGAGCGAAACTTTGATCAAAACGCTGAACATCGTCGAGGTAAGCGTCGTGAAAAATCTCTGCCATACTGGCGGGTGGATTCGGGCTTGCCACACGCGCATAACTTTGCCCATCGTTTGCAAAGAAGGGGTCGTGTGGTTCCATATAATGCAGCCAGAGAAAGAAGGGTTGGGTGCGTTTTTGGTCAAGGAAGGCGAATGCTTCTTGGTTTACGCTCTTGCCTTCTTGATAAAAGAAACGCGGCTCCCGCGAAGTGGACATGTAGCGTTCGTGAAGCAACCGGTAGACGTTATAGGCGACTAAGCGGTTCGCATCTTCCGGTGCTCCCAAATAGCGATCTGGAGCCAAATAGCGATAATTTTTAAAGCCTGCAGAGAAACCGTAGCTAGGCTCTAGGTTGTAGTTTGTAACAACTGCGGCCGTATCCACTTTACCGGAGGTTAACACTTCCGCGAGTGTCGGGAGTGTGTCCGGTACGACATCGGTTTTGAGCATAGTCTGGTGACCGGGAACATGGCGAGATGTCATAACGCTCGCCATTGTGGGCTTGGTCCAAGATGCCTGCGCGCTCATGTCGTCAAAAACAACAGATGTTTTGGACCACTTGTCAATGCTGGGTGTTGGAGGCTGGCCTCTGTGAATTTTTGCGCCGTAGGTTGAAAGAGCATCGGCCCTTAATGCGTCGGCCACCACCAATATCACGCCTCTAGAGTCTGATATCTCAATTTGCGATTCAGTGCTTGCGACGTAGGTGGATGAACTTGATTGTGAGGCGAGGAGCGCAAACACAATGAGTACGGTGCCAATAAATCCCCATGATGGTGCGCCGTTAAGTCTTTCGGAACGAAAGTTCTGACCGAATGCTTTGCCGGTTGAGTAGACAGCCAAAGCGACGGCTACGGCCATCACGGCGGCGATACCTGTAGCAGGTAACTGGGCGCTAGAGGATTCCGCGAAGAAGTCTCGTAAGACCAGGAACCGTCCGATGACCAAAGTGGTTGCGAATAAAGTGAGGGAAGCTCCCAAGGTGCCTAAGCGCTGAGGGCGTTTGGATTTCGGCCACAGCTGCAAGGCAGGTAGAGCAAACAATCCTCCCATCGCACACAATGCTCCGTAGAAGAACATGGCGTATATAAGGGAGGCGTCACGATACAGTGCCTCTGCGAGACCTGTGATCATACCACCTGCGGTGGTGCCCATGGCAAAAGCGATTGTTTGAGGTGTCTTTGAACTCATTGCGTTTCGTTACTTACCAATCTTGAGATTTTTCGCAAATACTCAATTTCCGGATGGAAAGTCACTCTGAGACTATTGACATGACGCGTCGTGTTGTTGATCCTGCCCTCGGCCGCAGAGAGTTCACAGTTTTAAGTGACCGGCGCCGCTAAGGAGAAAACATGGTAGCGAAGAAGCGTTTAAAACCACGCGCAGGACGAAGAGCTTGTATTGTATCCGGCCTGAGAACACCGTTCGTTAAGTCCAATGGAGTCTTTAAAGACCTCACGGGATTGGATTTAGCATCTCAAGTGGTGACCGAACTGATATCCAGGAGTAATTTAGACCGTGATGAAGTCGATCAAGTCATTTATGGCCAGGTCGTAGCAGCGGTTGAAGCCCCGAATATCGCGCGTGAGATTGTATTGGCTACGGCGCTTCCGCGCTCAGTGGACGCCTATTCAGTAAGCCGCGCTTGCGCGACGGGCACTCAGGCACTGGTAAGTGCGGCGATGTCGATCGAAGCAGGCGATACGGATGTGACGATTTGTGGTGGTGTTGAGAGTTTGTCGAAGCCTCCTATCACCCTGAGCGACCGTTTCATTAAAATCATCATGGAAGCCAACGGTGCCAAGGATGGCATGTCGAAGGCTAAGGCATTTAGCAAGCTTAAGCTTAAAGACCTCGTTCCGAAGCCTCCTGCGATTGCAGAGTTTTCGACAGGTTTAACCATGGGGCAGGCCGCTGAGGTTATGGCTAAAGCCAACGGTGTAACCCGTGAATCACAAGACCGTTTGGCCGAGACTTCGCATCAAAACGCCGCAAAGGCCTGGGATGCGGGGGTTTACGACAATGAAGTCATGGAAATGCTGGTTGGAGACTCATACGAACAATCGGTTCAGCGTGACAATCTATTGCGGGCAGATACCACATACGAAAAGCTGTCAAAGCTTCGACCAGCCTTCGACCGTAAGTACGGTACGATTACTGCCGGTAATAGCTCAGCCCTTACCGACGGTGCATCAGCGCTTTTGGTCATGAGTGAGGCCAAAGCCAAAGCCTTAGGTTATGAGCCGTTGGCTTATGTGAAGAGCTGGGGATTTGCCGCGCTTGATCCAGGCTGGCAGTTACTAATGGGCCCATCTTTCGCGTCGCCTTTGGCGCTTGACCGCGCAGGGATGGAGCTAGCGGACATCGATCTGGTCGATATGCATGAGGCATTCGCGGCTCAGATGGTCTCCAATATGGATGCTTTCGCATCTGAGTCTTTCGCCAGCGAACATTTAGGTCGTTCTAAGGCTATTGGAGCCATAGCGCCGGAGAAGTTGAATGTCTTGGGCGGATCTTTGGCTTTGGGACACCCATTTGCTGCGACCGGTGGTCGACAGGTTCTCTCAATGGCTCACGAACTTCGACGCCGTGGAAGCGGTACTGCCTTAATCACGCAGTGTGCTGCGGGTGGCATCGGTGCCGCTGTTATTATCGAACGCGACTAAAAACGACTCTAAGGTTTAAGAAAAGAGGAACTGATGGAACTCGACCATTTTCAATTTAACGTTGACGAAGACGGCATCGCGATTGTGCTCATGGATGTGCAAAACCAGTCGATGAACACCATCTCCACCCAGGTTTCTGGTGATTTGGAGAAAATTGTAGCCAAGATTGAATCAGACCCGAAAATTGTAGGTGCTGTTATCGGCTCGGCAAAAAAGGGCAGCTTCATCGCAGGCGCTGACATTGGCATGATTTCAGGCGCTACGTCCGCACAAGATGCGGCAGAGATGTCGACTCAGGGCCAAAAAGGCATGGAGCGGCTAGAGAAAATTTGGACGGAGCACGGCAAGCCGGTTGTAGCGGCTATTGATGGCCCTGCGATGGGTGGTGGTCTGGAATTGGCCCTCGCTTGCAGCATGCGCATTGTTAGTGATTCGCCTAAAACAGTTCTCTCACTGCCTGAAGTTAAATTGGGTCTTTTACCTGGAGCTGGCGGCACACAGCGTTTGCCGGCACTTGTTGGTATCGTTGACGCGCTCGATATGATGCTAACGGGCAAAAATATCCGCGCTAAGAAGGCCAAGAAGCTTGGGCTCGCCGACGAGGTGGTTCCCGCTGGAATCTTACTCGATGTAGCGAAAAAGCGTGCGCTCGAGGGTAAAGTTGCCGTCAAAACTAAAGCCGGCGGAGACATGGTGAAGGATTTCGCCCTTGAAGGAAACCCGGTTGGACGCCTCGTATTGTTTAAGCAGGCTCGAGAGAGTGTCTTCAAGAAAACTCGTGGGCGCTACCCAGCCACCGAACGAATCATCGAAGCTGTGAAAGCGGGCGTAGAGGCAGGACCGGAAGCAGGATACGCGGCTGAGGCCCAGTATTTTGGCGAACTTGTGATGTCGAATGAGAGTGCTGCCATGCGCGGTATCTTCTTCGCCACTCAAGAACTCAAGAAAGAATCAGGTGTCTCCGCTAAGAGCGTAGAGCCTAAGCCTGTGAAGCGGGTGGGTGTGCTGGGCGGAGGCCTGATGGGCGCCGGAATCGCGGCCATCTCAACCATGAAAGCCAAGACACCTGTTCGTATTAAAGAAGTTGATGCGAAAGGCGTGGGCCGTGGTTTTGATTATGTTCACAAGCTACTCGCCAAAGACCAGAAGCGTAAGATTCGTACTGGGCATGAAGTGAAGCGGATCATGAACATGGTCACCGGTTGCACCAACTTGAGCGGATTCAAATCGCTGGACCTGGTGATTGAAGCTGTATTCG
>JABJBS010000096.1 GCA_018668695.1 Deltaproteobacteria bacterium | reverse complement strand
GAGATCTTGGCATTCTTCATTTTGGGAATCACTGCATCGAGGTATTCCTTATCCGTAGCTGCCGGAAACCCGTAATTGATTGAGGCGCCGCCTAAACCGTCTCCGTGGGTGACTTCAATCAGCGGGACCTGTGCTTCGTCGAGTCCAGTTGCAACCGCTACCATTTGCTCAACGCTGATTTGATGTTGCTTCGGGTGCATACCATCGCGCAAACTCATGTCATGTAGAACGACTTTTTTACCTTTGATGTTCATCGTTAATTCCCTATGCGCTTTGTAGATTGAGCCGACCGGCGGTGATTTCTTCAGCAAAAAGCTCACCGGTGCGCAACGCAGCAGCGGTCATAATATCTAGGTTGCCGGCGTAGGCGGGGAGGTAGTCACCGAGCCCAGCCACTTCCATCCAAACACTGATCTTTTTACCATCGAATACGGGTCCATTTTTCAGTTTGTAACCCGGAACATATTTTTGCACTTCCAAAACCATCTCATGAATCGACGCCGTAATCTTATCTTGGTCGGGTTCGTCTTTGGTCAGGCAGTGAATCGTATCGCGCATAATCAAAGGTGGATCTGCGGGGTTGATAACAATGATGGCTTTGCCTCTGTCAGCGCCCCCAACTTGTTCGATACCCTCGGAAGTCGTTCGCGTAAATTCATCGATGTTGGCGCGTGTGCCCGGCCCTACGGAGCGCGATGACACAGTTGCAATGATTTCGCCGTACTCAACTGGCTGAATACGACTGACTGCATTGACCATAGGTATGGTCGCCTGGCCACCGCAGCTCACCATGTTTACATTCATGGATTGGTTGCCGACCTGCTCTTTGAGGTTTACGGGTGGCACGCAGTAAGGCCCAATGGCCGCCGGTGTAAGATCCACCATAAAGACACCAACGTCTCCAAGTGCCTTAGCGTTAACGTGATGTGCTTTAGCGCTGGTAGCATCAAAAGCAATTTGAATGTTGTCTTCTTTGATATGGGGAAGTAGCCCACTGATGCCTTCGTGGGTTGTTTTCACGCCCAGTTCACGAGCTTTGGCGAGGCCGTCTGAATCGGGATCGATGCCTACAACCCAAACCGGTTCAATGGTTTCACTTCTTAAGGCTTTGTAGAGCAAATCCGTACCGATATTGCCGGAGCCGATGATTGCGGCTTTAATTTTCATAGTGTTCTCCAATGGTCACACAAAGTTGACGCAGGCAGTTCCCAGTCCTTCGATTTCGAGCCGCATGCAATCTCCGGCTACCACGGGTTCAAGAGGAACCCAGGAGCCAGAAAGTACGACATCGCCGGCTTTGAGTTCCACACCGAATTCACCAAGGGTGTTGGCGAGCCATGCAACGCATGTGAGTGGGTTACCGAGTGCTGCTGAGCCAAACCCTTCGCTAAGGACTTGGTCGTTTTTATAGACAGTCATTTTAGCAGCTGCCAGATCGACGTCTTTGGGGTCAGTTTCCTGGTCGCCCAACACAAACAAACCACAAGATGCATTGTCGGCCACGGTATCTTGAATCTTGATTTTCCAGTTCTCAATACGGGAATCGACAATCTCAAAGCATGGCATCACAGATTCAGTCGCAGCGAGTACGTCAGCTTCTGTTACATTGGGTCCAACCAGGTCTGCCTTGAGCCTAAAGGCTAGCTCTCCCTCGGCTCGAGGTTGAATGAGCCGAGAACTGATGGGCATGTCACAACCATTATCGTAGACCATTCCGTTGGTTAGAAAACCAAAGTCGGGCTGATGGACGTTGAGCATATCTTGAACAGCTTTACTCGACACCCCGATTTTCTTACCCACAATAGTTTCGCCGGCATCTACGCGCTTTTGGACCATCCGCAGTGAAATACGGTAGGCGTCTTCGATGGTGATCTCTGGTGCTCGCTCAGTAAGCGGCGCAAGGGTGCGACGCTGGGTGAGAGCCTCGTAGAGTTCATCGCCATATTTTGCAATGTCCTCTTGGTTCATTGAATTATCCTATTCGTTGAAGAATTCGATACACTCTTTGTTAAAGCGGGCGGCGTGCTCAACCATGACCCAATGGCCGCATTCGGTAAGGAGTATCATTCGGGTGTTGGAGCATTCTCTTGCTACAGTCATAGCACCACTGGATGGGCAAAACTTATCATTCATCCCCCAGAATCCGAGAATAGGACAGGAGATGTCCTTAAGAGCTTCGGTCTGATTGGGTATCTTCATCGTCGAAATCACAGTTTTGGGCTGTGTCTCAGCGATTTGAAAGCGCTCTTCAATGATTTCGTCTGTAATGTGTTCAGGGTTGAAGAGCTGCAAATTAAAGGTTTTACGCATACCTTCTCGGCTTAATCCTTTTTTACTGAAGAACGAGCGCATCATCGTTTGGATGCCTTCCATCTCCATGTAAACTTCGCGGGTCTCTAAGCCGCCAGGGGCCATGAGAACCAATTTCTGAACGAGTTTAGGATTGTTAACCGAAAAACGGATGCAGACTGCACCCCCCATGGAGTTACCGATGAGGATACAGTCTTTAAGCTGAAGTGCTTCCACAAACCCTTCAAGTGCGGCTACCATGAAGTCGAGTGTATACTGAGCGTCTTCAGGCTTACTGGAGTAGCCATAACCCGGTAGGTCGAGGACCAGGGTGCGGTACCCTGCTTTGACCATGGCAGGGTAATTGCCTTTGAAATTACTCCACCCACTGGCGCCTGGCCCGCTGCCGTGGACGAAGATCACGGGGGTACCTTGACCTTCATCGTGGTAGTGAATGGTCAAGTCGTTTCCGATATCAACGTATTTTGCTTCAGGAACTGCCGGGACTGTCATGGTTAAGAGGCCTTCTTCGGTTTTTTAGGTGCAAGCATCATGGGAGGATGGTGTCCCCATTCACTGATGCAGTCGTAGGTGGTGGGTTCCCAGTTTTCATCATCGATCTGCCGGCCACCCCAGCCGAATTCAAATTGAAAACCGCTTGGCGTCATGGCGTAGAAGGAGAACATTTTGTCATTGGGGTGACGTCCCAGTGTATTCATAATGGGAACTTTGGCGCGGATACATCGGTCGTAGCACAGCCCCACATCGTCCATTGTTTTTACTTCAAGCATAAAATGATGAATACGCTTTTTGTGCTGCTTCCCAATAGCAAGCGAGTGATGGCGTGCATTGGCGTGCATGAAACTAAGGTCGACATCATAGCCGAAGAATTCGCATTGAATTTTATCACTGAGCTTAAAGCCTAGAAGGTTTTGGTAGAAATCTCCGCTCTCTTCTTGGTCATTGGCGTGGAGTACTGTGTGACCAAGGCCTTGTTCCTCAGCAATAAATCCTCGTTTCACAAGTTTAGACTCAAAGTCGTTTTCCGCGGTCTGGGCCCCGTAAAATATCTCACATGGGTTACCTGCAGGGTCATTGAATTTGACCAAGGCTTGGACCATTCGTGCTTGAGCTTCTTGTTGCGTACCGGGTGTGACTTCGGTTCCGGTGTCTTTCAACTTTTTGACGAGGTTGTCGAGCGAAGCTTCATCGGCAACTTGCCAACCTACGACACTGAGGTCATCGGCTTCGCCTTGGGTGATAAAGAACCTTTGATGATGGCTATCCATCCGGAGACCAAACGAGCCATCCGCTGTCTTATTGACAATATCCAGTCCTAAAATATTGATAGAAAACTGTTCCCAGGCCTCAAGGTCTTTGACCTCGAACCCAAGATAACCCAATTGGGCAACCCCATTCATATTCTGTATCCTTATCAATTAGAGCGACTTAAATGAACCAGTCTTGAGTTTTCATACCCATCATAACACCACCATAGTTACGCCCGGACTTATGGGGGTTGTTGGCATGGTGTGCCCGTGCCGCGTGAATATCTCTCCAAAAGGAGTTGATTGGATTATTGAGGAAAATAGCAGCGGCTCCGCTTGCATTCACCAAGTCGTCGACGACCCGAATACATTTATCGGTGCCTGCGGCAGCATTGTAGCGGTACCGCACTCGAACTGGAATCGGAATATCTTCACCGGTTCGTGCATATTCCATCATCTCTTTGTAATCCCGGCGCATGAGCGTGCGCACCTCGTCAATCGCTAGGGCAGCTTTGGCACAAACCTCTTGGGTATTGGGGTCAAGCTTGAGGTTTTTCCCATCGGCTCTACTCACTCGATCTGCGCAAAATTCCATGTATGCATCGAGTGCACCTTGTGCCATACCCACGGCAGGGGTGGCGACTGAACGTGTAAAGATTTGTCCAAACGGAATCTTGAAAACGGCCGCGTCATTTTCATCATGACCTGGACTCTTCATTCGAAATCCATCTGCCATTTTGTGTGTTCGGTATTCAGGGACGAATACATTGTCGACGACCACGCTTTTCGACCCGGTGGCCTTAAGCCCAGACGTGTGCCAGTCATCGTCTAGTGTGTAGTCCGATTTTGGGACCATGAATGTACGCATATCAGGTGGGCCATTTTCGCTGTGGATAAATGCCCCTAAGAATGCCCAGTCACAATAATCTGAGCCACTTGAAAATCCCCACCGTCCACTGAGCATATATCCGCCGTCCACGGGAGTTACTTTGCCAACGGGCATGTAGGACGATGAAATCAGGACCGAGCTGTCGTCGGCCCAGGCATCCTGCTGCGCCTGGTCAGGGAAGAGGGCGAGTTGCCAGTTGTGAATGCCCACCACGCCCAAAACCCATGCGCTGGAAGGACAAGAACGAGCGATTTCAACGACACAGTCGAAGAAGACTTCCGGGTCCAGTTCGTAACCGCCCCAACGCTTCGGCTGGAGAATTCGAAAAAAACCAGCCTCTTTGAAGTCTGCGATGGTTTCCGCTGGAAGCTGGCGAGCTTGGGTCGCAGCTGCTGAGCGTTCTTTCAGTGCTGGGCCGAGGTCTTTTGCTCGTTGAATAAGCTCTTCTGGGCTCACATCCATACTCCGAATCAGTGCCGTCATGGTCACTCCCATCTGTCGCGGCATAGCCGCAGTGGTCTACTCTTCTAGTTTAAACACTCGTAGGGCATTTTCCCGCAAAAACTTAGGCCAAACGTCGTTTTTAAAGGGAACATCTTCAAGTTCTTTGAATATTCGCTCGAGTGAGAGTCCCATCGGGAAGTATCCTGCATACATGATCTTATCTGAGCCCCTCGTATTGGCGTAATCTACAATTGCCTTGGGGTAGTGACGCGGTGCGAAAGCACTCGTCATGTAGGATAAGTTAGGATATTTCAGCATAAGCTTTACTGCCAGATCGGTCCATGGCTCGGCGCCGTGGCGCATAACGAATTTAAGTTCTGGAAAAAACCAACAAACTTCGTCAATGAGCTCTACTTTTTGTGGGGCCATTGGCAACCGCGGTCCAGGGACTCCGACACAACACGCAAACGGGATATCGAGCTCTACACATTTGGCGTAGATGGGATACCAGCGCTTATCGTTGATTGGCACCTGCGGGCATAGCCCTGATGGGAACGCGGTGACGGCTTTAAGATTGTGCTCTTTGTATAGCCGCTCTATCTTTCTTACTTCGTCCATGCCTTGATTGGGATTCGCATGGTACGAGCAGAAGAATCGCTTAGGGTAGCGTTCTATAGCCTCTATCGTTGTTTGGTTATCAAAACCGATCATCGCTTTTTCGATGGAGTACTTATCCATTTCAGCAACGGTGAACGCAATGAAGTCGTCTTGAGGCCCAATCTCAGGGATGTTGCGGAACATATATTCGGCCGGCATTTTGAAGACTTTCTTACTCTCCTCATCGAGAAAAAGCGGCTTCATAAACTCGTACCAGCCGCTGTTGTCTTCGCCTGGAATATTGAGCATCAGGTCGACGGCCTGAATTCCTGCTGGCTTCCCCATAAGGTGTTCTCCTACACGCTTAAGCTTTGATTCAAACCTGAAATATCCCTTAACTTTCAGGGTAGAACGCGTTCTATTTGTACGTCAAGCATACATTGCAAACAAGGCTGGTCACCTCCGAAATTGTGAGCAAAGGTAAGCTACCTGATTTCCTTATTCATTTTATCTTGAGACCGCTGAATTAGGCGCTGGATTGAGACTTCTTCACGGACTAAGCTCAGACTGGCAAAGTGAAGAGGTAGCAAGCTGAATCATTCTAAAACAATAACCTTCATAGGCTTTTGGGTCGTTCTGTTGTTTTGCAATGTGTCCTGGGCGACCAGCGCCGCGCAGAGTGTTTCACTCCTCGGTTCGTTAACTTCTCTTGAAGACGTCGATGGCACGATGAAGCCCGAGTCTGCGTGGCAGCGAATTGCTTCGGGTGATGGGGAACGGGTCCAGAAGCATACCCCTAATTATGGTGTGACCGATTCTACTTATTGGTTCTCGATACCGGTTGGAGCGCTGAGTTTAGATCGTCAAGATGATTGGGTTCTTGAGGTTAATTTTGGTCGGCTGCGAGACGTTCAGTTTTTTAGCATGTCTGAAGGCGGCGATGTTCTAGAGAGCTTTCATTCAACAGTGAGCACACCTCTGAGAGAGCGTGCAATCTATGGGCGCAGTTACCTCTTTCCAATCAATAATCTACCTGAAGTTGTGTCCATTTTGATACGAGTGCAGTCGAGTGTACCAATGCAAGTTCCGATACTCTTGCAGAACCGGAGTGCTTCTGAGGCGTCGAGAGTTCACCGTGATTTTGCAGAAGGTCTATACTTCGGACTCGCCTTAATCATGATGCTCTACAACCTGACGATTTTCTTGTTTACGCGTGAGGCGATGTACCTCATGTATTCATCGCTTGTAGGTTCGTTTGCGGGTCTCGTGTTTATTTCTCATGGGTTTGGCTATTATGTGTTCCCGGATAGCTGGGCTGTTTATTACGTTGATATTGTAATGCTGGGCACGATTGTACCGGCTCTTTGCATAGCTGGCTTCATTTTACTGTTTTTCGATTTACGCCGGCGAGATAATGGGTCAGCTCGCGTATTGTATGGCCTGCTGATGTTTATGCTTGCACGCCTAGCTCTCTACAATTGGCTTAGCAGTGAGGCCCGCTCGTTATCCGGATTGCTTATTGGTTCAGCATTTGTTTCGAGTTTACTCGCTATTACCGCTCGTCAGATATGGCTGAAACAACCTGGTGCGCGGTTGTTGTTTATGGCTTGGTCG
>JABJBS010000095.1 GCA_018668695.1 Deltaproteobacteria bacterium | reverse complement strand
CTACACTTAGTTTTGAATTCGGTCGGTCACCCTAAGACACCGAAAACGAAAGGCGTACGCGCTGATATTATGAAGAGCGGCTTCACGCTATCGTCACGACCCGATGGTAAAACGTTGGTTGAAGTGTCTATCTTTTCTGACCCCAAAGGTATCTTACCAGCTTGGGTCATAAACTTGGTTCAAGAGAGCTGGCCAATGGAAACCATGGTCGGCATTCGAAAGCAGGTCAAAAAAGAGTTTGTGAAAGAAGCGGTCTTGCCTCCCTTACCCAGTGAAGAACCGGGCGCGGCAGCTACTCCCTAGCTCATGGCGCATTGAGCAATGGTGGCTCTTCAATGGCATTGGATTTGGGAAGCTGAATCTCAAATTTGACGGGTAATGTTTTATCTCCTGCTTGAAGCAGTTGAAGCTCTCCACCTTGTTGTCTGATCAGCGATCTTGAGATTGATAGATTATGAATCGCATCATCACTGGTTTCTTCGTTGAAAATGGTATCCATCATTTGGGTCGGGATAGGCTCCCCATTGTTGGCAACGACCATATGCACCATATCTCCTAGTAAATGAGCGTGGAGCTGAATCTGCGGCGTTTGCTGATCTTGGTTTAATGCATAGCGAACAGCATTGGTGAGGATATTGGTCAACGCATGGGTGATGAGGTACGGGTTTACTTCAACTTCCAACTCAAGATCACTGTAGTCGTAGTCGATATTCACTTGGTCAAATTTACCAGGAGAGAGAATGTCGCGCGCACGCCGAAGGGCTGAATCTATTAACTCTTTGGGATCGGTGACCCGAAGCAGCTTACCATCAACTTCAGTGAGGCCACGCATTTCGGCCACCACATCTGCAGCTCTCTGGGCGCCAAAGAGTGTGTCTTCAAGAGTTTGTGAGTGCTCGTCGAAGGTTTTATCAAGTACACGTTTGACCTCCATCGCATTTTCGTTGTTCTCGGCCCCTTCAAATAATTGAGAAACAATGGTGTGTAATTTTGCAACCTGACGCCGCAGGTTCTGAGTGCCGACGCTAACGTAGTTCAGAGGGTTGTTGAGTTCATGGGCAACTGAACTAAAGATGTTGAGTTTTGTTTTAAGCTCTGTGTTGAGAGCACTTTGCAGCACTTGAGATTTTTTCTCGGCGGCAATCTTTTCGGCTTGTAGAGTGTTCATTCGGTAGGCGAGTGCGAAGGAGAGCAGTGAGACCTCCAGGATAGAGCCTATTTGCATGGCGTGTTCGGTGATCGCGTTTCGGGGAAGGATCCCGGCTTTGTTGAGAATCATCAAGGCACCACCTCCGAGAAAAGCGAGCCATGCAACGGTGAAGTATTTCGCAACTTCAAAGTTGTTTTTCCAATTGATCACACCGAGAGCGAATACCATCGTTATGGCGAAGGTGCCGCAAATGAGGTTGAGTTTGATAATCGTTGAGTAGGGAACAAAGAGCGAGGAGACCACGAGTACAAGCCCCAGGCTCGCAATGGCTCTGATGTATGGATGAAGCCGCGGGTTTCGCTCTTTCGTCTGAAGAATATAAATCGTAAAAATAGTACCGGTGGTAGCAATGAGCGGAATGAATGCCCCGATTGCAATATCTTGAAACCAGGGGTTCAGGGGCCATAGAAATTGATACCCGATGCCACTTATTGCCGCTTGAAATCCAGCCACCGAGCCGACGTAGAATACATAGAAAAGGTAGCCGGGTGTTCTAACGACAAGAAAAATAAATAGATTATAGACCACCATAATAAGCATGATGCCGTAATAGATTCCTTGTGCGAGCAGCGTCTCTTTATCATCATGGTGTAGCTGTTCAGGAATCCACAGCTCCATGGGCACCTGCATTGAGCTGGTGGTCTTGGTTTGAACGACCAGCGTGATGGTTTCGTCTTTTTGAAACACGATAGGGAAAGTGAAAAACCGATGGAGCTCTTCTCGTTTATCAAAATCTAAGCGGTCTCCCGTTTCAAAACGGGTCACATGACCTTGGGAGCGAAGCAAGTAGATGTTGAGCTGATCAAGTAATGGATAGGAAATGACCAGTGTTCTCTCGGCTGAGCGGTTGGATGCATTCTTGAGCTCAACTTGGAACCAGTAGGTGCTCTGCGTAAACCCATAGGAAGGAGTCGGAGCTTTGGATGAGATAAGCTGTGACTGGTTTTCCGGAGAACGAAACTCACCCAGGCTAAGCGCGGTCTTAGTATCGACGAGATACTTCACCTTATCACCAAGATTGATAATACTTTGCTCGGGTAGAACGAGAATTGGGGACGCGTAGGAGACCGATGATATGCTCATCAAGAGAGCGAGCAGAGTGTAACAAACGACACGACGTACTTGTGTAAAGGTTCCGAACGCGGCCATATCTTTGCTTTCCCACTACTTGAATGAGCTGCTTGATACGACTGAACTCAGCTACCTTCGGATATGGTAGCAGGCTTCGAGCTTTCTCTAAAGAGTGCCCTGATAATATTGTTCAGATGCGGGGTGTCCTCTGTCCTAATAATCGTCCGAAAAATCGGGTTCTTCATCTTCCCAGCAAACCGCGGGCAGCCTGAGTTCGTCCCCAATCACGAGCCAGGCCGGTACTTTCGGCGTGCAAGCTCCCCAGCCTAGGTTGCAGATATAGCCCTCGTCTTCCCGGCAATCTGCAGAAGTGATGCAACGCTTGAACCACCACCAATGGTCTAGCTCGTGACCTTGACCGCTTTCTATCATTTCGTCTGGGTCGCCCAGCTCGTCATAGAGTGGCCAAGCGATGGAGTCTGGCGGGACACAGTCTTGCTGGTCTTCTCTGAGTGAACAATAACCACCGGGAAAATCTGTTCCGGCAAGTTCGTCGAGGCAAGTCCCTCCGTTGCAATCGCTATCGGTTTCGCACGTTTCACCTACGGGGACCGTGCAAGCCACGTCGCCGAATTGATCTTCAAATGCCAAGCATGGAGCGGGAACGGGAATGAGGTGAAAACCCTCAGGCAAACTTCGGCGAGTTGGTGATTCGTCGGGCAAGAGATCTCGCGCAGCATAAACGATGACTTGGGAAGGGGCGCCGCCGAGTATCTCGTCGGCATCAAACTGTTCGTCGCCATCTCTGTCTTCATATACCACGAGATACGCCAGCCCGTAGGCTTGGCTGGTGTCTTGAAGAAAGTCGTCAAGAGGCGGATAAAAGATATTCACCTCGAAGGCTGATGGGAAACGTATTTGCACTGACACGGAATCCTGTTCAACGAGTTCATTAAAATCCGTGGGTTCGCTGCCACCCGGTGCCCAACCTAGAGCAACCCGAACGCTATTTTCCTCTGGAAGGTCATCGAGAATCGACACAATGATACCCTCGAAAGAGAAAAGTGGCTCGCCAAGGTATTCGCCCGTGGCAAGAGGATCTCCGCATGAGAGCACAGAGAGGAAGGGGACGAGGAGAATAACCTTTTTCCAAACAGCCATTTAGAATCTCCACCCCATACCTAAGGCCACCCATGTTGTTACTTGGGTTCGTAATTGCGAGCCTTGCGTGGCACCGGCGCTCACTGTCGCTTGTTTATGGACATAAATCATAGGTGCGGCTTCGAGCTTGAGAACCAGTGGACCGTAGACGTCTGCTTCAACACTTGCGAGCGGACCAAATCCGGCAGCCCAGCTGTTTCGTGTGGGAGCTGAACCGGTAGTGTTGAAAGCTTGATGGTACCAATTGAGTTCGGTGGCGACCCCAATACCGAAGCTAAAATCGTAAAGGTCAAAAAACTTTTGCAGCGTAAGGCCTAGGCCCAATTCGGATGTGGTTCCGTCAAGAGCTGTACGCTCGTCATTGCTTGAGCTGCGACTAAAGCGCACCCGGCTACCTACGCTCATCAGTGAAAAATCGATGTTGTAACCCAAAAGAAGATTTGCACTGAGTGGGTAGCCATCTAGCACGGCGGTGCGCAGTCCAGTCATCACAAAAGCGCTGTGCTGCAGTATGTTTTTGGCGGTACCTTTTCGAACGAGCTTGGCGTAGTCGATGCGTTTGCGCGGTACATCTTTTAGAGATTTGGAGGCGTGTGCATGAAGCGTGACCGCATATTCAAGAAAGTGGTCCCGGGCACGTTTCTGGATGAAGTAACGTCCTGGTTTGAGATGCAGCGTAGCGCCTTTGTCTTGCACCATGACTTCATTGAGGATGGTGCCGGTCTCACTGGAGTCCATCAAAAGATAAAGTCCAGCATCTTTGATTTGGAGTCGGGCTGAGCCGGCCGTCACTTTAGCAAGCTGGGTAAGGGGGAGGTCGCCTTTGCCTTTAATGTCGTATCGGTAAGTAGGGTGTTGCAGACTTTGTGTTTGGCCACTTGAGCGCAAGGTTTGCTGGTAAGCGTAGCTGTACACTTCATTCAAGGTAACGGTTGCATCCCGGTTATGGTCTGCGGCTCCGCGCAAACCACTAAGAAGGTGGTGGCTAAAAAACGATCCACGAAGCCTGTCCGATTCGTGGCTATCTTCCCAGGCAGAGCTGGAAGTAATGACGGCCAGCCCTTCAGCTTCCACTTTGTTGCGCGCGCTTATTTTAAAGTTTGCAGTGGGACTTGCACCTTTAACTCGGGTAACACCGCCGGAACGACAGCTGTCGAGAATCAAAACGCGGACCTTGGCCGGTGAGGCCTCCACCAAGTCTTCAAGTTCGTTGAAGGAGAGGTTACTGCCACGCATATGAAGCCCGCCGTTATCGGCGTGTCCGGAATAAAAGACGATAAGTGATGTGTCTTGCTCACCGCGGCTGATGGCTCGGCGAATACGGCGGTTGGTATCAAGGATTGTTTTACGTAACCCCGCTGCACTGGCCCCTTGAACAAGAATGCTGTTTTCGGGATCGACATCGCCAAGATTGCGCATCACTGTAGCAAATTGAATGGCATCCTCTTCTGCAAACCGAAGTGGAAAGTCGCCGTCATTGCCTACATTGTTCCCAGCCGAAACTACAAATGTAGAGCTGGCCCACACAGAGGGGGCGTAGAGGAAGAAGCAGAATATGAGCGCAGCGACAATATGCTTCATGGACTCACTTTGTTGAGTTCGAAAGAAGTGGTGGTGCACTTCTTGGGAACTTTAATCCGGCCCGGTTCGGCTGCAATATTAGAGAGGCCAAAGGGGTGATCACAGGATACCAGATAGAGCCTTTCACGTCCCGAACTTTGATCCAGCTTGATGGTACCAGGAAGTATGCCGCCCTCCGATGAAGTGGAAGGCCGTGAGGCTTGGCTACCATCGAGTGGGAAGGCCATGTAAACGTCGCCGGAGGCCTCTTGTCCTACGACCATTACCTCCGTACCTTCGCGCGGACTTATTTTGAAGCGTAGTTTATCACCTGGCACCACAGTGGAGCCGCTGGCAAGAATCTCAACGGAATCCTCGGTGCTCTTAAAAACTGTAAAGCTTGCACCTTTGGTTCGAATACCTTGCATCGAATTGATATCATCGATGGGCCCAGGGTTGGGCTTGGTGACCAACATCATGATGATTGCACACATCGCCATACTGGTCCCAAACACGGCAGGCTGTGTGAAGAGACTTCTGACCTGTTGCCAAAATGAGACGGGCGTATCACTTGGAATCTCAGCGCTGAGTCGGTGCAGTTTCGCAATGATGGCATCGCGATCAAGTTCTTGGAATGCGTTAAATCCTTGTTGGCGAAGTTCCCACCGCGCCTCACAAGAATTGCATCCAGTGATGTGCTTCATGAGCACGGTGGCTTCGGATGCAGCACACTCATTCACATGCATAGCATCAAGGGCCAGATCGGAGGGGCACTCTGGCGTACATTGCACCCCGAGTGTCGCGTCTTTCCAAGCATTGGTTGTTGGATCTCTCATTAGACCACCTATCCTCATCTTTCTATTAGCTTAGACCCGCAAGCTTGCTCTAATGGGCAAAGTTAGGAGAAGTCTCCCTAAGTGTCTGTTTTTGCTGTTGGTTTGTCTATCCGCTTACGAGCCCAGGTATTGAATCGTTCCAATAGGTTACCGACCGTTCGACGAGAGACCCCTAGAAGTTCAGCGGCTTCATTTTGGCTCATCCCATCGATGTAGACATAAACCGCAGCCTGGGCTTGGTCGGGATCAGCCTCTGTGAGCAGTGTACGCATTAGAACCAATTCTTCTGGCGCCTCGTGAGTCGCTTGCAGCCCTTTGGGACCATGCTCTTTCCAAAGCTCTTTCCGGCGACTTTGGTTGCGTAGTAAGTTCAAGCAGAAATTGGTTGTAATACTGTAGAGCCAAGTTGAGACCCGGCTTCGACCCTCAAAGCTCTCTCCAGACTTAAGAGCTCTAAGAAATACTTCTTGTACAGCTTCTTCGGCCAGTTCGTGTTGCCCTAAAAGCGCCAATGCTCGGCGGTACACCATGGGGCCGTAACGGTCAAAAAGCTCCGCAATTTCAATACGCTTCATGAGGAAAACATAGCACTGAGCTTACGCTCTGGCGAGGATTAGAAGGTGAGATTCTCTTCTTTGAGAGCCCAAACCCCAAAGCCATAGTTGATTGGCTCTTAAGGGGAACCTCGACGAGGACGAGGATTCCACTTTAATCGTGAATATCACGCACAACGAGTACGGGCTCTTGCTCATTAAAATCATCCACGATGGGGATATCGACTTCTATAACCCAGAAATTATCGTCGTTGGGATCAAGGAGCACTTGAGTGGCTTGCCAGAGGTCCCGATTGACTTCGTTGATTCGGGTATGAATCGGAAGTCTTGCATCATGGTTGAAGGCCAGCTTTTCGTATTCTTCAAAATACGGCGTCAGCATGGACTCAAGACGCTCTGCATCGGCAGGGTGCTCAGATGTTCCGCGAATATGGGCGGCGGCGGCTTCAAAATCTTTCTGTGAAAGATTCTTAAGTAGTTGGTGAAGCTCCGTTCGAACTCTAGCGCGGCATGCTCGCGGATCGTCCGTAAGCCGTACTGGGCGATCTGCCTGATCGCTGCTTTGCTCTGTGGCGGGGTTGAGCATGGATTCCCATTCTTGGACGAGACTGGAATCAACTTGGCTCAGCATCGCCCGAAAGTAGGCCTGTACTTCGAGCACCGATTCATCCTTGGCATCATCGGGGATGGTTTGGGCCAAGGTTTTGTACACCTGTGAAACATAACGCAAGAGAATGCCTTCGCTTCTCTGGAGCCCATAGTCGCGAATGTAGTCTGCGAAAGACATAAAGTTTTCAAACATTTCCCGAGCAATGGATTTGGGCCGAATATTATCCGCGCGAACCCAGGGGTGTTTCTCAGCAAATGCATTGAACGTGATGTAGAGAAAATCACGGTTGGGCTTTGGGTAATCAATTTGTTCGAGCTGTTCCATACGTTCATCATAAGGAACGCCTTCGGCTTTAAGCTCGGCGACCTTGTCACCTTTGAGCTTATCGACCTGCTTGTAGAGGACTACTCTGGGGTTTTCCAATATCGATTCAACCAAGGTCAAGACGTCCAATGCGTAGACTTCTGAGTCTTTTTGAACCGTTGGTAAAATATCTAAAACATACATGGAGCTGGCTGTGTGCAAGGAGAAGTCGTGCTGAAGACTTTCGTCAACCAGGAGCCTTTCCTCCTCGGTGCCTTCATTTTCCACAACAACCAGCTGCGCTTTTTTGAGGGACTCTAAATAGATATCGGCGTTTTCACGGTGCGCAATTTTACTCTTATCACGCTCGTGAGAATCGTTGATGAGAGTTTGAAGATTGTCCCATCCGTCTTCGCCAAATTCTGTGGCGCCCTGGAGAAGGTTAATAATCAGGCCATGACTGATGCTAAACTGTGACGAAAGTGCTTCAGGTAAGCTTGTCTGGAGTTTTTCAAAAACCTGTTCATCCCAGTGAGCATAGTTTTTCTCTGGCGCCTTTTTCTTAACCGATTTATTTTTCTTACCGGGGTTGGCTGCAATCTTGGCTTCGATTTTTTTGTTTTCGATGACGTGTTCGGGGGCCTGGCAAACTACGCTGCCTGCGGTGTCGTAACCTTTGCGTCCGGCCCGGCCCGAGATCTGATGAAAATCGCGTACTGTAAGAACCCCTGTTTTTTCACCATCAAACTTACAAAGCTTAGAAAACAAAACTGTTCGAATCGGCACATTCACCCCGACTCCGAGCGTGTCTGTTCCGCAGATGATTTTAAGCAGACCTTGTTGGCTCAATTGTTCAACCAGCAGTCGGTAGCGCGGCAGGAGACCTGCATGGTGCAGCCCAACCCCGTGGCGAATGAATTTACTGATGTCTTTGCCGTAGGGTGAATCGAATTGAAATCCCTTGAGCGCGGCCGCAATCTCTTTCTTTTCTTCCTTTGAGCAATAATTGGTGCTCATTAGATTTTGCGCCATCTCGGCACATTCACGCTGGGTGAAGTTGACCACGTAAACGGGGGATTGCCCTGCGCTGACTAAGTCGTGAAGCGTTTCATGGATGGGCTTGATACTGTAGGTAAAATCAAGCGGAACGGGCCGGTCGGTAGAACGCACCACACGAACGCCGCGACCGGTGATGGACTCAATGCCTTCGTTGATCACTGGGTTGTCACCCATCGTTGCAGACATCAGTAAGAATGTAGCCTGTGGTAAACGAAGAAGAGGGACCTGCCAGGCCATGCCGCGGTCCGAGTCGGAGTAGTAGTGAAATTCATCCATGACCACGCTGTCGACGGGCGCACGGCTTCCTTGGCGCAGCGCCATGTTGGATAAAATTTCAGCGGTACAGCAAATCACAGGAGCGTCGTGATTGATGCTGGCGTCACCGGTAAGCATGCCTACATGCTCGGCCCCGAAGTCATCGCATAATGCGAAAAACTTCTCGCTCACCAACGCTTTGATTGGGCTGGTGTAATAAGAACGTTTGCCTTCAGCGATGGATTTAAAGTGAACTGCTTGCGCAACCAAAGATTTTCCGGAGCCAGTAGGTGTGTTGAGAATGACATGGTTGTCAGCCATGATTTCTAAAATAGCTTCTTCTTGGGCTGGGTAAGGATTTAAGCCCTTAGCATCCACAGCGGCTAAGAAAGCATCGAGGAGATTATCCTCGCTGGGCTCTTCTGGCAGGTGCTGGATAAATAGAGGAGTCTTTTTAGTTTCCGACATCTTGGTGGCCTTGTTGTTCAAACCAGGCGCCTAAACGCCTGAGCCCTTCTTGGGTATCGACATTTGGGTGGTAGCCTAAGTCGCGTTTGGCTGCACTGATATCGTACCAATGGGCCGTTGCAAGTTGCTTGGCTACAAAGCGAGTCATAAGGGGTTCGGATTTGACGCCAAAAAGATTGTAAACGCCTTCAAGTACGGCTCCGGCCGTATAAGCAACTTTCGGGTGAACAGATCTTTGAACTGGGCCAAGTCCTGCTGACTTCAAGATACCATTAATGAGTTCATGGCTTGGTATCGGCGCATCTTGGGTGATGAAATAAGCCTTGCCTGCACATGATGCCTCAGGGGAAAGTTTGTCACCGGCTAGAATATGAGCCTCTGCAGCGTTATCAATGTAGACGGAGTCGATGAGCTTCAGGCCTCCGCCAACAAGCTTTAGCTTGCCGCGTTTGGCCCGGTCGACGATTCTTGGCACCAAATGATTGTCTTCTGGGCCCCATATGAGGTGAGGTCTCAGGGCAACGGTTTGTAGGCTTGGACCGTTGGCTTCGAGAACCATTTTTTCAGCCATCGCTTTGGTAGCAGGATAATGGGTTTCAAAATGATCGGGGTAGGGCTCTGCTTCATTGATGCCTTCAACATCACCGCCGGCATGAATCACGCTTGGGGTGCTGGTGTAGATGAGCTTTGAGATTTGGTGAACGTTGCAGGCTTTTAATATATTTTCTGTTCCCACAACATTGGGCTTATAGAAATCATTGTAGCTGCCCCACACGCCGGCCTTTGCGGCTACATGGTAGATTCGGTCACATCCCTTTGCTGCTTTCAGCACACTTTGTTCGTCGGCAAGGTCTCCGCGAAAGACTTCGACGCCAAGTTCGCTGAGTGCGGGGTAATCACCTCGGCATAGACTTGAGACGCTGTGGCCCTCTTGAAGGAGCCTTTTCACAATGGCCTTCCCGAGAAAACCACCACCACCTGTTACGAGCATTTTCATCCGAGTTGCCCCGCGGCCCAGACCGATAATTTCTCGCGGCCTATTTTCGCATTGTGTCGAATGTCGACTGGGAATGAAGGATGAAAAAGAAACGTCTCGATGCCGGAAGTGTGTGAATGCTTTTGCGCCAATTTTTTAAGTGCGCCCAAGATCTCACTCTGATCGGCATTTGCCGACGCTGCTTCGAGTTCGATGCATAACACAGGTTTGCGATTGTCGCCTGAGCCAGCACCAACAAGTGCCGTGCGGTAGATGTCGGGGTGTGCGTTGAAGATTCCTTCACAGGGAATTGTAAAAAGAGTTTGTTGCGAGAGGATGACTCGGTGACTCTTGCGTCCACAAAACCATAGGCGACCTTGTGTGTCGAAATATCCGAGGTCGCCCATACGGTGGCGTATACCGTCAATATCCTCGATTTTGGCAAGCCCCGTGTTTTCGCCGTCGTTAAAATAGGCTTGCGTGACCACTGGGCCTTTGACCACGATTTCCCCAACTTCTCCTTGAGGAACACAGAGTGATTCGTCCCATTTTGAAATACCTTCATCAGTAATGCCAATAACTTTAACATCTACGATGGGTACCGGGCGCCCAACACAAACACCCTTGCCTTGCTCTGTTAGCGGCCAAGTGTCTTGAAGGATTTCGTGGCTGCCAAGCACTGCGACCGGGAGCGACTCAGTTGCGCCATAAGGTGGGTAAATGATGCCATCGTCTTCGAGCATGGTATGAAAGCGCTCCATGACGTGGGCAGGTAGAGGTGCACCGGCAGCAATCACGCGCTTCAGAGTTGGAAGCTTTACCTTATGTTTTTCTCCGTATCGGCCAACTGTATTGAGGAGGGCCGGAGAGCCAAACATTGTATTGACGCCGAAGTCTTCGATGGCTTCGATTATTTTTGCCGGATCAACTTTGGCCGGTTTGGTCGGGTCCATATCCGGAACAATCGTCGTCATACCCAGCGCTGGGTCAAAAAGTGCGAAGAGCGGAAACGTCGGCAGATCAATCTCACCGGGCTGGATACCGAAAAGTTCGCGAATCATTTCAACTTGCGCCGCAAAGTTTTCGTGTCGGTAGACGACGCCTTTGGGCGGGCCTGTACTGCCACTGGTGAAAAGAATCGCGGCGATTTCATCGCCAGTGGTTTCAGCCATTTGGTAAGCGGCGTCCGATGCAGCAAGTTCTTGGACTTGGTCGAGAGTGTGACCGCCCCAAAACCAACGCCGGCCAACGGTAACGTATGTTTTGATGGTATCTTTGGACCAACCAAAGAGAAGCCGGGCAACATGAGCAGGCGGTATGCCGATAAAGGCTTCGGGCTTGGCTCGCCCAAGGCATGATTTAAGTGATTTTAGTCCCAGACCAGGGTCGACCACCACGGGAACAGCGCCAATTTTAAAAAGGGCGAAGGTGAGGGCGAAAAAATCGAGACTGGGTTTTACCATTAGAACGGTGCGCACGCCGCGTTTGATGCCAACCTTTTCAAGTCCGGCCGCAATGGCATTACTTTTATCGTCGAGCTGCTTGTAGGTGTAGTGTTCGTAGAGCACTCTACCTGCGGGGCTGCGGCCATAAGGCGCAATAATTGCGGGCGTGCGCGGCTGGCTTTGTGCCATTTTGGGAAGGTATGCCGCAATGTTGACGGGCTTGGTAGTCATCGTCAGTCTGCAATGGGATGGCGTTTGAGAAAGTCTTCGATAAGCGGAATGACTTCGTCGGTAGCGTCTTCAAGAATGTAATGGCCGCAATCGGCAAATCGGTGAACCTCGGCATTGGGGAGGTAACTTTGCCACTGCTTGAGGAAGTGGTGGTCAAACACGAAATCTTTATCGCCCCAGCAAATCAATACTGGCAATTTATTAAATTGGCCCAGCTGACTCTCAACACTGCTGACGAGGTCATAGCCTTTGTCTTGGGGAACAAGAGGGATGTCTTGTACAAAGCGAAGGGTAGCGATGCGGTTGGTCCAAGTATCGTAAGGTGCAGTGTAAGCTTGGACGATATTCTTTGGCATCGGCTTGCGGGTGCAGCCTACAATGGTGGCGCCGCGGCTAAATGCATTAAAACCGCGCACCAACAATCCGCCCAGGGAACTATCTCTCGCAAGCTTAAGTTGCCATGGCAGTGCTTTGGTGTTGGGCAAATGGAACGCGCCTGTATTGAGAATGACCAAGCGTTCAACTCGCTCCGGGTGGCGGGTCGCGTAGGCCATTCCAATCATACCGCCCCAGTCATGAACAACCAGAGTTATCTTCGAGTCGATTTCCAGGTGGGACAGGAGCGCGTCGAGGTCGTCTACGCGCTGTTCTAAATGATATCCATAAGCATCGTCGGAAGGCTTGTCTGAAAGCCCCATCCCAATGTGGTCGGGAACAATCACTCGGTGCGTGCTGCGTAGAGTTTTGGCTAGGTTACGGTAGTAAAATGACCAAGAGGGATTGCCGTGAACCATGACCACGGGGTGGCCTTGGCCTTCGTCGAGGTAGTGATACTGATGCCCGTTGAGGTCTAGGTAGTTGCCCTCAAAGGGGTAGAGCTCTTTAGAGATATTGACCTGGGTGTTCATAGCTCACCAAACCACTTCAGCCATGGTGCAATTAAGACCGCTGCCAATTCCCATCAACGCGATTCGATCGCCAGATTTAACGCGACCAGAATCAACGACCTTAGAGAGAACAATCGGAACCGAGGCAGGACCAATGTTACCGTACTCTGGGTAGAGCCGGAAAATCTTATCCATAGATAGACCTAAGGTGGCCGCCAATTGCTCCGTATGAACCTTGCTCACTTGGTGAAGAATCAGTTCATCGATTTTTTCAAGGTCCCAATCCATCTCTTGCTTGGCCCGGTTCAGGCACTGATTGGCAAGTTCGATTCCGGCAAACAACAATTTCTTGGTGTCGGTGACCATACCGTCTACCTGGCCGAGGCAAAGCCGGTTGTGCTGGCTGGCTGCGAGATTGACGCCGCCTTTAAATGAGTGGACTTCTTCACAGAGGTCAGCTCTGCCTAAGAGCATTGCCACACCGCCTGAGCCAAGTGTGAGAGTTGCGAAGTTGTTTCGAAAGAGCGCTTCATCACAGCTTGGATCTTGGAGTCGTTTGAGTGTGGCTTCCACAACATTGATGCTGTTTTCGCCGTCGACTACGAGGCCGTAATCAATTTGGCCCCGCTCAATCATGTTGCCGACCATGTCCATGCCGTTTAGGAATCCAAGGCATGCATTGCCGAGGTCGAAGTTCATACATTCGGCGGGGAGGCCAAGGTTACCGTGAACCAAACAAGCGGTTGAAGGCTCAATGTAGTCCCGGCAAACTGATGTGTTGATTAAAATCCCGATGCGCTTGGGGTCGACTCCACTGCGGGCAATGGCTTCTTTAGCTGCCAGCGTGGCACATTCACTGGGTTGGACGTCACTGTCCCAGAATTTTCGTTCGTGAATACCCGATAGATGTTGGAGCAGTCCTTGGCGGATGCCGAGGCGGTCCATGGTGGGCTTGATACGGGCTTCAATCTCGGAAGATGGCATGCGAACGGGCCCATCGACGTGGGCAAGACTTACGATTGATACGTTCTCAAAACGCATGAGCACCTCCGGCTATTAAAGACCCGCTATGCCAGCGGGAGGTGCCGCCGTCAAACCATCAAATCCTTATTTAATAGGAGTTTGGGAATGTTTTGGGGTGAGAGCTGCCCCTTCTCAGTGCATTTAAGGAGCTGGGGTCTTTGGATGGCCGGTGACTACCGTTCAGCCCAGATGGGGCTAACCCTGGTGGAGTGAGCTGAAGTATCCCGAAAACCCAGGGACTTTGAGTGATTTGATCACTTGGTCATGCCAATGAAACCAAGGACATGGAGCTGCGCGGTGCTTATTTTTGAGATTCCACCCAGCCTCTAGACCTGAAATTGAGCAAGGCTTAGCTCCTAGATCCAGGGCGGCGCCAGTGCGTGATTGGGTCAATGAAAGAGTTTTAGCTGCAAGCTTTCTCATCTTTCGCCATTTATTTGACAGATCGAGCACCTGGACTTAGCCTGCCAGCATGTTGGCGAGATCTATCATTATTACATTTTTGTTGTGGCTAGGCGCGCTTCCTGCGTTCGCGGGGAGTATCTATCTCAACGGTACGCGCATCGACGGCGTAACCAATCAAAAGTTTGATAATGTTAGCGTTGAAATCGATGCCCATGGGAATGTGCATATTACTGCCAAAGGTTATGCGGTCCAAGGTGCCAAGAGCGAGGTCAAAAGCCCAGGCCAAGATAAGGTTTCTGGCCCAGTGGGGCAGCCGCCGACCCGTCGTTACTGGGTCGTGACTGAAAAAGTTCCCAGTAAAACACAATTTGATATCGACTTGTTTATCAACGGAAAGTGGGTCCGTAAGTTTCTCGACGATGAGAAGCACACGGTTCTTGAAGTTACGTCTCATTTGAAAACCGGGCCCAATAAACTGATTTTTCGTGCAAAGAAGGATTTGTCTTCTGGTGAACGGATTTCGCAATCTGCGCAGCATTATTTTCGAATTGTTGTGGGCGAAGGCAAGGTTGGTGGTCGCAACGTGATGATTACCAGAACCCTTGTAGATTACCGACGAACGGCGCTTGAGACATCGGATTTCAATGACGAGTACGTTTTAACAGCGCAATAGAATAAAAAATCGCTTGGAGGGAAGCTATGCAAAAATTGATGCAGCCTATGATGGCCGCGATGCTTACGACCACCTTAATTTGGCTCACAGCATGCGCGACAACTGGTCAGGTGACCGACAAGAATAAGTTTCTTGCACAAACCCACTACGACATTGCGATTACGAGTTTCAAGACCGGAGATCTGCGCGAGACATTGCGTGAACTTCTCAAGACCGTTGAACTCAATCCAGGTTTACCAGAAGCTCACAATGCGCTGGGCATGGTTTATCACGCATTGGAACATCTCGATGAGAGCCTCACACATTATGAAGCGGCCGTTAAATACAAGCCTTCATTTTCTGAAGCCTACAACAACCTGGGTACGTTGCTGATTGATTTGGGCCGCTACGACGATGCGATTGAGTCTTTTCAGGTGGCGTTGGGTGACATTTTGTACCGTACTCCGGCTCTCGCTGAAGGTAATATGGGCTGGGCCTACTATAAAAAGGGAGAGGCCGAAACAGGGCGTAAACACCTGCGTAATGCAGTTGCCACTCAGCCCAAGTTTTGCCGAGGTTATGAATGGTTAGCACGCATCGCGCTCGACCAAGACAACGCCGAAGGCGTGGATAAAATCTACAGTCGTTTCGACCGCCATTGTGCTCAGGATGCTGAAGTTGGCGCGGTCTTAGCGCCAGACCATATTCACCAAATGCAGTATTATTTTGCGCTGAGCCTGATAAAGACAGGCCGCGTGGAGCAGGCTCGTGACATGTTGTCTCGGTGCGCTCTTAAAGATGCCGAAAAGGGTTACGCAGCCCAGTGCCAGGCATCCCTGCAGGAACTCTCACACTAGTTGAGAATCGCCTCCTAAGGATTCAAGTTGGTAAGAGCAGCCCGGACAGAAACCGTACTCGACGGGATTGTGGTTCGGATGACCAACTATGGTGAATCAGATCGCATTGTTGAATTCCTAACAGCTGAAGAAGGCCGCGTGAGCATGATAGCTCGCGGAGCCAGGCGTTCGCGCAAGAGATTCGGGGGAGCCCTCGACCTATTTTCTGGCCTGCGCACCCATAGCCAATCTGGTCCCAATCTTTGGACCTTGAAATCAGTAGATGCTTTGAATTTACGGCTCCCACTGCGGGGTCATTTTGAGTTGCTGGGCCGTGCAAGTTTGATTTGTGATTGCGCGAGAGCTCTAACTCCAGAGCATCATGAATCGGCAGATATGTATGAAGCCGTGAGGCAAGGGCTGGACCACCTAAGTGAAGAAGACTCTCTGGCAGCAAGCCAAGCTTATCCTCTTATTTTACAGGCTGCGGGAATTCTACCAGACACCGGCGGAGTGCGGGTAGAGGAAAGTATGCGCTACACGCTCAACTTTCAGTCAGGTTTGGTCGTTGGAGCGGGTCGGGTCCAGGGCGGCGCCCGTGGTTTTGGCCCTGAAGTGGTACAGGCACTTCGTGGGCACGCTTGCACAAGCACAGAAGGTGCGCGTCAACTCGAACGATTGGTGATTGATTGGGTTCAGCACCAAATTGGAAAAAGATTACCCAGCGCGGATGTTTACCTCGATATGATGTAGGTTCCGGACAACGGATTCAGAGCTAGCACTTGGAACCAAAACCATGTAGCGTTCAAAGCCGCTATGAACACATTTCTCGTATCACTGACCTTACTTGTCGCCTCTACTCTGCCTCAGCCTGATGATTTCGTCGCGGCCACAGAAGTTTCCGGAACTCGCCGAGGAGCCGCGGCTCTCGGATGGGATGCAGGAGCAGCAGGCATTGCTCAGGGCTTAGAGTTTCGCTTGTCGGGTCGTATGCTTGGCGGCCAAGAAACGCAGGCAGCAACCAGTTTAGCATTTGTTGTGCCCTGGGAGAGTCTTACCATTGCATTTGGCTACGACTGGGTCCCGGTTCCCGATGGTGTGGGGTACGAGCGTTCAACTTTTGCCTTGGCGCTTCGGCTGGGTGAGCGGCTGTCTCTCGGTACGGCCTGGAGACGGTTTGAGATTGATGGAACGGATACGATTTCGGTTGATGTGGGTCTCTACGCAGAACCTTGGCGCTGGCTTGCGATATCGATTTTTGGTCAACGCTTGAATGAACCGGATTTTGGCGATGGCATACTCGGCTCGGTGTATGGACTGGGTTTAGGTATTCGCCCGTTGGGAGGAGCCCCTTGGCTCACGGTGGGTTCAAGTGTGCGGTTTTTACGTAAACCTGGGCGCACGTTCGAAAAGACTTTTTTAACCGACGTTTCGACCTATGTGCAGGCAGAGATCTGGCAAGGCGTCTATACGAGCCTTGCTTGGCAATACCAAAAAGATGGAAGCCATCAGGTGTGGGCAGGCTTTGGTCTCAATACGAACTTGGGTGGCTCCGGGCTAGAGGCAGAGTTTTCCGCAGGTGTAGACGATATTGATACCCTTGGAACGGAAGCTGGGGTGGATAGAACCCACTGGGCTCTGACCTTTAAGGAAAAAGGAGAGCCCGGCCTGGAACTCAGTTCGAAACGCGCCAAGGTATGGGCAGCGGGAACAACGCGGCGAGAAGCGACTACGTTTTTGGGTAGAGGTGAATCCGTATCAACATTGGCACTTCGACTGGCTAAGATTGCCGGCAATGACTCGGTTCAGGATGTTATCATCGGCGTCTCGGATTTAAATATGGGCCTGGCTGGGGTTGAAGAGCTGCGAGCCGGTATTAAAAGAATTCGCAAATCTGGCAAGACCGTCACCGCCTACTTAAGTGGTGGGGACGAAAAAAGTTATTTGGTCGCGATGGCCGCATCAAGCATCAAAGTAGATCCCGTGAGTATTCTATTGCTGGATGGATTCAGTGTGACCGCACGCTACTTTGCCGGGGCTTTGGATAAGGTTGGTGTTCGGTTCGATGCAGTCGCGGTGGGCGCTTATAAGACAGGTCCTGATGCTCTCACTCGGACCGAGTCCAGGCCCGAAGACAAAGAGGTACGGGGCGAAATTCTCGATGAAGCGATCACCCTTTTAAAGACCAGTATGGTTGACGACCGCGGATTGAGCGGGGAAAAAGTCGATGAGATTTTAAAAAGAGGCTATTTCAGCGGCGAGGAAGCAGTGGCGGCTGGCTTGGCAGACGGCATCTTCACTCCGAAGGAAGCCGCGAAATTACCGCAGAAGATTCCAAATGGATGGTCGTTGGACTCATTTGAGCGAGCCGATGATCATTGGGGAACGCCCGACCGAATCGCGGTGATTCCCATTCTAGGAACAATCGTGGGCAAACCTGGGGCAAGTCCGTTGCCCGGACAAAGTGCGGCAGCGGAAAACATCATTCCAGCTTTAGAGGAAGTGGCCAGTGACCTGAGCGTGGCCGCCGTCGTGCTTCGTGTCGATAGCCCGGGCGGGGATGTCATGGCATCCGAGAGAATTTGGAGAGCGGTTCGACGCTTGGCCCAGGTTAAACCGGTGATTGTATCGATGGGACAAGTCGCGGCTTCGGGTGGTTACTACGTATCGGCTCCTGCCCACACGATTTTTGCAGAACCCAATTCACTGACCGGCTCGATTGGAGTGTTTGCATTGTTGCCCGATTTATCAGGGCTTTATGAGCTTTTGGGGATAGGCACAGAGATTGAGAAGCGCGGTGAGCAGGCCGATTGGAATTCTGAGACCATGGCATTACGCCCTGAGGGCAGGTCGGCTCTGAAAAAGGCTTTGGAACACTATTATGACGTATTTATCGATAGAGTGGCACAAGGCCGTAAAGTGAAGCCTGAGAGGGTGCGGGAAGTAGCGGGAGGCCGGGTTTACACTGGGCGTAAAGCGCTTGAGCTGGGGCTTGTAGATAAATTTGGTGGCCTGCTCGAGGCCATCGAAGAAGCTGCTAAGCAAGCTGGTTTGGAGCAAGATAGGTACGAAGTTGAATTTTCTGAGCGCGCTCTAGGCAAACGCTCCTTGATTGACTTCGTCAGCGCAAGTAGAGAAGAGCCTACGGTAGTCAAAGCTTGGGAATATTTAGAATCTATTCGCATGTTATCAAAGTTACCGTTGGCATTGATGCCGCAGTGGTACGAGGTTTTTCCATGACTCAAGACAACAGTCTTAGCCCACGTCATTATGGTGCAGAGGTATTGGTCACAGTGGCCGGCTCACGTAAGTGTGGCGTTTTACGCTGGCGCGATGGCCGTAACGGTGCAGACTTACTTTTTGTTTCCGGTAGGCCCCAGCGCTTTATCGATGAAAACAATCAAGAAATCGACGACCGCGATATCGTGGTATCAGCCCTAAGAGCCGTTGCTTTGGCTTGCACTGGAACTTATTCGTTCGAGGATAAAGATTTATCACTTGTTGCCGACAGGGAATCGCTGCGTATTGATACGCTGGGTGAGGTTCTTGTAGCGGTCGTACGAGACTTGAAGACGATGCATCTTGATTCCCTCTGGGACGCGCGTATCCGTCAAGTGGTTCAGCCAACCGCTGTATTTGAACGCCTCGCGAAGGCGGTTTCCAAGGTTTCCGGCGAGCACGTTGAAAGACCGCAGCATAAATTGCCAGTAGGGAGTCTCATCAGCGGCGTCTCGATTGAGCTGCAGCGTACCTGGGCAGCGCTTTTGATGATGGGCGGCTTTGAGGTACTAGAAGATCTGTCGAGCCGCCATACCAAGGTTTTGAGTGGACCGGCTATTCCTGATGCACCGCCCAATAACGATACCGTCGACATGGAGTTCGAAGAGTCCGAAGTCACCATAGAGACACCCGTTGACGCCTACCTTGAGTTTTTACCTCAAGAGCTACGTGACTTGGTTGCTGAAATTCAAAAAGTGCATCCCACTCTTGAAACTGTAAACCATTACGAAGTCCTCGGCTTGGCACCCAACGCAGTACCTGCCGATATTGGTAAGGCGTACCTTGCCAACGCTCGAAAGTTTCACAGTGACCGGTTTGGCGGCCACGACTTGGGACCAGCTAAGCGGCTTGCTGAAGAAATTTTCATGCGAATGGAAGAAGCTTATGGCGTCTTAAACAATGCCAAAGAGCGTGAATCCTACGATTTTATTCTCGACCGCCAGGCCAAGGGATTGCCCACAGATCCCGCTGTGATTCTCGAGGCCGAAGAGCTTTTTACCCGTGCACAAAAAATGGTGCGCTTGGGCAATGCGGTTGCGGCATCTCCGCTTTTGGAAAAAGTCATCGAGATGAATTCTGGGGAACCTGAGTTCTGGGCTTATTATGGCTGGGCCGTTTTCAATGCTCAGCCAGACCGAGAAGGCCGTCATAAGGCGTGGAAAGCTTTGGAGCGTGCACGCAAAGAACAACCTGAGCTTGCGGTGGTTTATGAGTTTCTAGGTAGGTTGGCTCGGGTAGAGGGAGATGCCTCTGCGGCGGCTCGAAACCTTAAAAAATGCTTGAATCTCGATCCCGATAATCCAGAAGCCGAGCGAGAGTTAAGGCTTTTAAAGATGCGTAAATCTGATGATTCTCAAGATGATGGAAGCATCATGTCGAAGCTTAAGGGAATCTTTAAGAAGTAGTTCGCGATACCCGAGCCTGCTAGGAGCTGCGCTTATCTCATAGCGCTGGCGACATCATTGCCATGTAAAAAGCCACGGCACGACCAAAAGCCTCAACACCAGTCTTTTCATTGATACCGTGAAACCCACTCATATCTTCAGGCCAGATTTCCTGGGGACTGAACCGGTATATTTTATCACTCAATGTACTGAAGTGGCGGCTGTCGGTGGCTCCAACCAAGATACTTGGTGCGACCATCGCGTCTGGGTAAATCTTCTTAATACTATCTTCGATGCGGGTAAAAGCTTTGCAGTCGGCGCAGGAGGTAGGAGATGGATTCTCACCTCGTGATTCACTGTAGGGTTTCACGCTCACCCGTTCATCGGCGATGGTTTCTTTGACGTGTACAAGCACGCTCTCCACGGTGTCGCCTGGTAAAATTCGAAAATTGATAACTGCTTTGGCGCGGTTGGGAAGCACATTGTCTTGAGGGCTTCCTTTGAGCATCGTGACGGCGGTGGTGGTGCGGGTGAGGGCGTTGGTGTTGCTTTTCTGACCGAGCTTTCCAAGAACAAGTGAGCCGGTGATTGCGAGGTTTTGGAAAACAGCCTTTTTATACCACGGCATATATTCTCCAACCCGGTGAATCATCATCTCAACAGGGCCGGTTAATCGCTGGGGCATGGGGTTGTCTTCTAGGGCGACTACCGCCCGCGCGATGATACCGGCTGCGGTTTGTGCAGGAGGCATGGAAGAGTGACCACCTGGGTGAGCTGCCTCAATCTCAACACTTAAAAAACCTTTTTCGGCGAGCCCTACAAGTGCCAGCGGTTTGTCCAGCCCGGGAAACATTTGATGGGTGATGACGAGGCCTTCATCGAGGAGCCAGTCGAGCTTGATGCCTTGGTCCTGAAGGGCTTTGACCATGGCAGGTGCGCCTTTACCCAGCACTTCTTCATCGTGGCTGAACCCGAAGTAAAGTGTTTGCTCTGGAACAAACCCTTGTTGAAGAAGATGTTCAGCCGCTTCAAATAGGGCTATCAGCCCAAATTTAAAATCCATAGTGCCTCGGCCCCAAATGGAATTCTCGGAAATAACGCCGCTAAAGGGCGGATGCTTCCAATCGCGTAAAGTCGCTTCGTCAACGGGCACAACATCTTGATGCGCTAAAAACATCGCCGGCGGGCGGGAGAGGTCTTTACCTGGCCAGCGATAGAGCAGGGAGTAGTCCGCGACGACAGAACGCGACATGGCTTGATGCACGAGCGGATAGGTTTGCTCGAGGTATTGATGAAATGCGGTGAAGGCCTTGGGGTCAAGGGGGCCCTGCATGGTGGAAACAGTCTCGAATTTAATGGCTTGGCTAAGATGTGTTGCACTTTGCTCTACATTGACTTCGGGATTTTGGGCAGCTTGGGTGAGAGAAGCGGAAAGTAAAACGAGGAGGGCGGTGTTTATTCTTAAGCTCATCACTGAGGTTCCATCTCTTTGAGGTAATCTTGTGCTTTTTCTATGTCCCGCAGCACTTGAGTTTCGGGTAAGGAACGAAGCAGCACTTTGCCATAACCTTTTTCAGTCATACGTGGATCCAGGATGGCGACGAGGCCGGAATCCGATTGCTTACGAATCAGGCGGCCAAAACCTTGGCGGAGCATAATGGCAGCGTGCGGAAGTTGGTAACTCTTAAAAGGCGATTGTCCTTGGCTCTTGATGTAATCGATTCGAGCGCCAACCAGTGGATCTTGGGGAGAGGCAAAAGGAATCCTGTCGATGATAACAAGCCGCAGCGCAGAGCCGGGTACATCGACCCCTTGCCAAAAGCTCATGGTCGCAACCAGCACCGCATGACCATCTTTACGAAAAGTCTCGAGTAATTCGCTTCTTGGAGCACTGCCTTGTTTGAGGATTCTCAAGCCTGTTTTGGGTTGGAGCTCTCGGCTCATCGTTTCAAGCATGCTGTAACTTGTGCATAAAACGAAGGCACCGCCGCCGGCAGCCGCGATGAGCTCTGCAGCAACATCGACTGCTTGATTTGAGAACCGTGGGCTGTTGGGATTGTCCATGCCATTAGGGAAATAGAGCCGCATTTGCTCGGTATAATTGAACGGAGAGTTCACGAGGACTTCTGCGGTATCAGTGAGCCCGATGCGGTTTTTATAGGAATCGAAGCTTTTCTCTACAGCCAGAGTCGCGGACACATAAATTGCAGGGACAGAACCCAACATGTAACGCATCAGCGGTGCAACGTCTAAAGGTCGAGCGACGACGCGTTTGCCGTTTTGACCAACATCGGCGTAGCGTACGAAGGGCACCAGTGGACGCATCGATTCTCTTGGCTCTGCGTAGTAGAGGTCATCATCGGGTGTGAGCGTGCGGGCATGGTCGAGTTGGCTTTCAATCTCACTTAAGATTCCCGCGCGGCCAGGTTGATGGAGCACAAAGGCCAGCTCTAGAACTAAGCTTGCTGTTCGTTTTCCAAGATGCAGCGTCTCTTCGCGGTCTGTGTTGGATAAATCGTTCTCAATTTGACACAGTAGACCATCGACTTCTTGGAAGCGGGTTAGTATCTCTTGGTTGATGTTCTCTTTACGGAGAGTCATCCGGCCGCTGCGCTTATCAAAAGGAAGGGCGTGAAAGAGTTGTCTGCCTCTGATTTCAAGTTGGTTGACGTTTTGTGTAACCCGGGCGTAACACCCGTCACTGTCCTGGACTGTCTTAAAAATGTCGCGGCAAAGCATGATGATTCGCCGTTCGGAAACTTCAAATCCAAAGTGCTGTGAGGCAACTTCATCCAAATCATGAGCCTCATCAAAGATGACAATGTCATGTGGAGGAATAAGCTCAACGTTGCGCTCACCAGCATTGGCTCTTAAGCTGGCATCGGCAAAATAAAGATGGTGGTTCACGATGACGAGCTGAGCTTGTTGGGCATTTCTTCGCATTTGCGTAACGAAACACTGCTCAAATTCCGAACAGCTTCTGCCGAGACATTGGTCTGAGGTCGCTGAAACTTCACGCCAGATTTCAGAGTTGTCGGGTAGCCCTTGTAGCTCTGCCCGGTCACCGGTGGTGGTCGTTTCGCGCCAGTTGTTTATTTTGTCGAAGGCTCTTTTGCGCCCGGTGCCAGGAAGAAGCCCTTGGCGGCTGAAGGCATTCATTCGGTAGTGGCATAGGTAATTGGAACGGCCTTTCATCACTTGAACATCAAAGGGCGCGCCAACAGCTTTTTCTAAAAGGGGAATTTCCCTTTCGAGAATCTGTTCCTGTAGATTACGCGTACCGGTTGAAAGAACGACTCTTAGGCCAGAGGAAAGGGCTGGGACCAAATAGGCCAGTGTTTTTCCTGTCCCTGTCCCAGCTTCAGCGATGAGATCCTTGCCGCGCTCGATGGAGCGCCCCACTTCTTGTGCTACCTGGATTTGTTCGGGTCTAGATTCATAGGAGTCAATGACCGACGCAAGAGGTCCCTCGTTACCGAAGAAGGCTTCAAGCATTTCTGGCTGGAGGCCTTTGGTATTCATTGAAACGTCCTAAAGCAGGAGGAGCAGGCTCGAGATTAATTCTCTGGTTTAGGCACAGGTTTTTCAAAAAGCTGAATGGTGTTGTTCTTTAAGGTCAGTACGAAAAGCTCTTTGACCGCCTCTCCCTTATCGTCAAACTCCAGATTGCCCATGACACCTTTAAATCCGGTGTGTCCCAGTAAGGCTTTGCGTAAATCTTCGCGGCTCTTCAGTGGAGTTTTAGGAAGCTCTAAGATGGCGCGCACGATTCCTGCAGTATCGAAGGCTTGTGCATCACTTAACTGCGGCGACTTACCAAAGACTTCTCGAAATGCCGAGTCGAAGTCACGCACTTTCGGTGCCGGGTGATCCCGGTAATAACCATCTACGAAAATCGCGTTTTCACAATACTTCTGACACTTTTGACTCAGGTAGGGGTGGTTCCAGGTCGACGCACCCAGGAGTGTGATCGGTTTGATATCCTTGTAGCCCGTGGCACGTTTGATTCGTTTTAGCTCACGGTCATTGCGGGTCACCACAATGTCTTCAAAAGCCAGTGCCGGTGCAATTAGACCGAGGCGCTTGGCGCTGTCTGGGATGACAATGGCGTCGAAGTCGGTGATGGGCGGGAGATTTTTCTGCATCTTTTCGATGGCAGCGGCTTCGCGATGCGAGGGTAATTTTTTGGCTCGAATTTCTTTGAGCTTGTCGCGGTAATCTTGGCGTGAAGTCCGGTACCAGCGTCCCACAAGCTTACGAACAGGCTCTGTGAAGGTGGTTTGGTCGTGGTCATAGCTTTCTACACCGCGAATCTCACCTTGTCGTTCATCTACTTCACTCCAAAATGCTTTGACGAACGCCGCGCCGTAAGGTGTGCGTGGATGTAAAAGCGCAAAGCGAGTCATGTCCATTTCTTCAAAGGCAAATTTAGCCAAACTTCGCGCTTGAGTTTCAATGGTTAGAGCAGCACGAAATACGTAGCTGCCCATGTCTCCGCCAACTTTGTAAGAAAGAGAGATGATGGGGATACTTAGCTCTTCTGCTTTTTGCGCCGCAGCCAAAGAAGGCTTGGTCACAATCGGACCGATGATTCCAACCACATGATCTACGAGGACGAGTTCTTCAACAGCGCTGGCGGCCGCGGTCGGGTCGCCCTTGCTATCTTTTACAACGAGTTCAAGTGCAGAGTCTTGGAAAGCAAGTTTGATAGACTCTAGAGCCTGCTTACCGTACTGACCAAAGCGTCCTGAGAGTGGTAGAAGAACACCTATTTTGTTTACTTGAACTATGAAGCGGTTTTTCAAGCGCTCATAAAACGATGAAGCTTCTTTGCCGTAAAGGGTTTGCGGGTAACGGGCAATGAGCTCTTTGAGCATGGCTTCTGAACGCTCGTAGTCGCGGGTATGGTAAAAAACTTTTGCGAGCTTAAAGCCGAGCATGGGGTGAATGAAGGACCAGCGGGTGTCAGCACCGTACGTTGTCCACATGCTTTCGATCTCGGTAAAGCTAAGGCGGCTTGAAACCACAGTACGGGCAAGTGTTTCGACGGCCTCTTTATCTAGATTGGAGAGGGTGGGAATCGCGCGAAGGTCAACGCAGACGCGAAGAGCCTCTGCAGGTCGTGCAATTTCTCGCAGGCTTCGGATGTAGAGTTTACCGAGTTCTACAAGTTTGTTGTTGTCCGTGGCACTGGCGTAAAGGGCGCCGAGCATTCCAGCTGCATCTTCATAGCGACGCACGGATACGAGAGCATGGGCGTAGAGTTCGCGTGCCGCATCTATTTTTGAAAAGTCAGGTCGGTAAAAAAGAAGCTTCTCGAGCTTTTCAATGATGATGGTTGGGTGGTTGTCTTCCCGGGCTTGTTGGGCCTGCTCAAATAAAGCGTGCGCTGCAGCAGTCGTTCCCGGCCAATTTTGGATCAACTGTTCTTGTGTTTTGGTTGCTTGAGCAATTTGCCCTTGAGCGCGCTGCGACCGGGATTGAGCCAGGAGTTTGTCGGCGTCGGTTTCCTCTTGTGCACTTGGCGGCGGCGGGGCTTCCACAAGCGAGCCGTCGGGGGCCACGAGAATAGGAGTGGGAGGAACGGGCGCGCAGGCGTTAAGCACGAGCAAGCTTGTCGTGATGACGATGAGTCGGGCGGTATTAAGAATCGGTGTCTGCATAAACCTCAAGCCTTCGATCTGGTTGCACGGCTATATATACGTACCCTGCCAGAGCAACAAGACTGCTGAGCCTCGGTTTATTCCGGTTTCGGCTCTTCAAGTAAGCCGGTGATGACTGCTTCAAGTACTCCGATGGCCCCGATGGCCCAGAGTGAATAGCCGGAAATGTTGGTTTGGGTCTTGGCCCAATCGGTTTCGGGGTCGTTTTTATCGTAACGAACACGGGAGTGGATATTCCATGCAAGCAACCCGGTTTCGAGGGTTGCCCAGGCAATCCCCCAGCCAATGCGGCCTTGCGAGAACTGACCCACTCCACCCGGTAAGAGCCAAAGAGCACTGAATGTATTGAAGGTTTCTGAAGTATTGGAACTCTGAAAGCCCGGTGAGGCGGGTGCGGGCGCCGCAAGTTTTACGGTCAAGCCGTGGCGATTGATGAGAGTTTTACGCAGTACTTTCCCCGCAGTATCAACTGAAATGACCTCATAAAGTTCATTGCCCTCAGGAGCGGGGCGGATGCCGTCGAGGGTGCTTGTTCCAAGCCGCTGCGCAAATTTTCCAAGGAGTACTTCGCATAATTGAGTGCAGGCAAGATGGGGGTGCGGGAGAACGCGAAGAGCTCGGTCCAGGGGCGGATCAAACGTGACGGCTAAGGGGGTCGAACTGAGCGAGATGGGTCGCACCAACATGGGAGCGCCCGCTTGATGAATCCAGAGTTTATATTTGCCCGGCATCAGCCGATAGACGGTCTCACCCTTGAGAGGGCCGAGCAGTTTTCCGTCGGCGTAGAGGGTTCCGGGCATTGAACCCTGAAAGGTTAGAGGGACTAAGGGACTGTTGTTATTGTGTTTTAGCTGCTTTTTAAAAAAGTCGACGACCGTGGGCGGGTGGCGTTTACGATCAATTGCGATATCCGGAAATCGGCGGAGGTTTTCCCTTGCGAGTTCTACAGCTTGGAGTTTTTGCCCTTCGGCAAGGAGGCTGGCCACGGCATCATGCCCCATCCTGGCTCTGAGTTGGACTTGCTCGAGGTTGAGCATGGCACTGGCTTCGTAGCTTTGCGCTACTTCCAGGCGCAGCGCTTGTGCAGTTTCGATTTCGAAGCGCGCATCTTTTTCGAGGGCCTCGTTGAGAGATTTAAGCCAGCTTTGAGAGGAGGAGCTTTTCGAGGGCTTATCGGTGCCAACTAGAATTCGGGTGAGCGTTTTAGCGCTGAGTTGTGATGGGTGCTGCTGAGCAAACCCTTGAGCTGCTTCCCGAAGCTCTGGTGCGCTGCCCAGCGGCACCGGGTAGGCATGAGCTGGAAGGCTGAGTCCGAACGTTAGAATAAATAATATGGTGCGTGGCATAGTTAGATTGTCGCTTGGTTTATAGTTGGAGTCACGTACCGACTCGGCGTTGACCTTGCAAGCAAAAGGGTTCAGAAGGTTTTTATGCATGAAGTAGTGATCGTAGAAGCATTGAGGACCCCCATTGCACGTATTCGTGGGGAATTGGCGACCGTTCGACCCGATGATTTACTCGCAACGGCAATCGCCGCGGCAGTAGACCGCTCAGGCCTTGAGCCGAGTGATATTCAGGAGGTTTTTGCCGGGTGCGCAAACCAAGCTGGCGAGGACAATCGCAATGTGGCCAGGATGGCAACGCTTCTCGCCGGATTGCCGCAGAGTGTTCCGGCGATTACGGTCAATCGGCTTTGTGCATCAGGCTTAGATGCCGTCATTGCAGCCACCCGAGCCATTCAAGTTGGTGACCGCCAGACAGTCATCGCGGGCGGCGTCGAGAGTATGACACGAGCGCCTTATGCTCTGGCCAAACCAGCGCAGGGCTTTGGAACCGGAAATCCTGCAGTTTTTGACACTTCCTTGGGTTGGCGCTTTCCAAATCCGAAAATGGAGGCGCTTTTCCCGCTTGAAGGCATGGGCCAGACGGCCGAAAACTTAGTTGAAGAGTATAAAATTAGCCGTGAAGCGCAGGACCTATTCGCTTATCAGAGTCATCAAAAGGCGATAGCGGCGTGGGAAGCTGGCCGATTTGACGCCGAAGTGGTCCCGGTTGAAATAAAATTACGTAAATCATCTCATCTCTTCAAGAAAGATGAGGGTCCCCGGGCCGATTCATCCTTGGAAAAGCTAGCCACTTTACGCGCAGCTTTTAAGAAAGGTGGGTCTGTTACGGCCGGCAATAGCTCGACTTTGAACGATGGGGCGTCAGCATTGGTGCTTATGGACCGAGAAATCGCAGAAAAACGTGATTTGAAGATCATGGGGCGGATTGTGGCCTGTGCAAGCGCCGGCGTGAATCCACGAACGATGGGAATTGGGCCGGTTCCTGCCACCCAAGAAGCTTTGAGCCGAGCCGGTTGGAAAATAAGTGACTTAGATCTTGTGGAGCTCAACGAAGCCTTTGCTGCTCAAAGTCTCGCGGTAATGGGTCAGCTGGGGCTTTCTAGCGATATTGTGAACGTTAATGGTGGAGCGATCGCACTGGGACACCCCTTAGGCTGCAGTGGTGCCCGCATCCTAACGACTTTGATTCACGAGATGAGCCGCCGTGACGCGCGCAAAGGGCTTGCCACGCTATGCGTAGGTGTGGGCCAAGGAGTGAGCGTTTTGGTGGAAAAATTAGGTTAAATCGACGGTTCTAGAGGCGATTTGACCCCCCATTTCACACAATTGCTGAAAGCAGGATTTGCAACTGCCTTCTAGAGTGTGGCAAAAATAGGGTATTGGTTCGCGAAGAACCTGCCTTAATTATTTTAAGGACTTAGGCACTTGGGAGGGCCTTCCATGGCTGTTACATCCGAGCTGGCGAGCGACGGCGCTCAACTGACGATTAAAATTTCAGGTCGTTTTGATTTTAGTTCCCATCAGGAATTTAGAAAAGCATATGAGGCGGTGTCGCAGTCGAATTTGGCGTACGTCATCGACATGGCATCTGCTGAATATCTAGATAGCTCTGCCTTGGGTATGCTGCTGCTTATGCGAGAGCATGCTGGCGGTGACCAAGCAGATATTCGCATCGTGAATTGTAGACCACAGATTAAGAACATTCTTAAAGTGGCCAACTTCGCGAAGCTCTTCAAGGTCGAATAAATTCGTTTCTGGGTTGGTGTATTAGACACTGACTTTCGGGGGTACGATGACCGGCGAGCCTGAGATATTACCAATAGAGTCCGAAGGACCTATCAAGGTTTTGCTTGTCGATGATGATCGCATCAACCGAGTTCTACTCAATGCAATCTTAAAACGAGAAGGCTATGCCGTTTTAGAAGCCAATGATGGCCAAGAAGCGGTGGACATCTTCGATAGCGAGAAACCAGATCTCGTATTGATGGATGTCATGATGCCGGTGATGGATGGCTATGAAGCCACCAAGCTCATCAAATCTCGTGGCGCTGAGCGATTCGTTCCTGTCATTTTTCTAACCGCTGTGACCGATGAAAAGGCTTTGGCCAAATGTGTTGAGTGCGGCGGTGATGACTTCCTCGTGAAGCCCTACAACCGAGTTATCCTAAAAGCGAAGATCGACGCGATGCTTCGAATCCGCTCGGTTTATGCAACCATGCGTTATCAGCGCGATGAGATTGCGGGTCACCAAAGTCGTTTGGAGCACGAGCATCAGGTAGCAGAGCGGGTCTTTGCTAAGATTATCCCGAAGGGGTGTTTGGACCTCGACAATATTCGTTACATGCTCTCGCCTGTTTCCATTTTTAATGGCGACTTACTTCTGGCAACCCGTACACCCTCTGGATCGCTTTACGTTATGCTGGGTGATTTCACAGGACACGGTCTACCGGCTGCAGTTGGAGCGATTCCGGTTGCTGAAGTTTTTTACGGTATGGCGAGTAAAGGTTTCTCATTGGCGGCCATCGTTACGGAGATCAACCGTAAGCTACGGGCCTCATTACCAACCGAAGTCTTTTTTGCGGCATGTTTCCTCGACTTTAAAGCTGGCGGCGAAAGTGTGTTTGCTTGGAATGGCGGCGTGCCGGATGCATTGATTTACAAGCCAGGCACCGGGCTGCGTAGCCGGATTCCATCTCATAGTATCCCGCTGGGTGTGATGGATAATCTACAATGCCAGCCGGTTCGTTTGAATATCAGCGAAGACGAAAGAATCTATATTTATTCCGACGGCGTGATTGAAGCCTCCAACCCCGATGGTGAAATGTTTGGTCAGGAAGGCTTAGAGAAGCTCTTCACGGCCGAGGGTGATCCCGACGACCTCTTTGATGAGATTGGTAAGAGCGTTAACGCTTGGCGAAAAGGTGGCGAGCAGGCCGACGATACGACTTTGATCGAGATCCGTTGTGAACAACCAGATCCTGAGCAGTTTGCGGCAGAGCCTGCCAAAGAAACGCGTAAAAGCTTGCCGATGGTTTGGCAATCTAGCTTGGAACTGTCCGGTGATACACTGCGCATCGTCGACCCAATTCCGGTTTTGATGCATGTTGTAACCGAGCTGCAAGGCCTCGATGGTTACCGCGAGCCTCTTTATACCGTTTTGGCTGAGCTCTTTAATAACGCCCTAGAACACGGTCTCTTAGGACTGGAGTCGAGCCTGAAACAGAACGTTGAAGGTTTCAGTCAGTACTACGCCATGCGTCAGCAACGCTTGGCTGAGCTTAGAGAGGGTAGCATCCGATTTGATTTCGAGCATGTACCGTTTGAGGAAGGTGGTCGCTTAACGATTAAAGTGACCGATACCGGACCAGGGTTTGACCACGAAGGTACACTTTCGGGGCTCGCTACGAATTATTCTCACAGCGGCCGAGGCATCGCGCTGGTGAAGACAATCTGTGAAAACGTTTCCTATTATGGGAATGGTAACAGCGTCATTGCTGAATTTATCTGGGGCGAAAGCGCAGATAGTTAATTACGGTGCCAGTGGCCTCGCCACCACAATCCCTTTTCGTTTTTTCTGAGCCAGCATGTATTCCGCGATAGAACCGGGCGTAAACACCACCCGTTTATGGTGACTCGACGCATGAAGATAATGTGGCTTGTTGTCGTCGCCAAATGAAACCAGTCCTGTGTGACTGATCAAGAGGCCTTTGGTGTGGGTAATCACGCCAATCACATCGCCTTCTTTAAGTTGAGCTTGTAGATTTTCAACTTGTGTTGAGGGAATCCAAAAAAGCTCGGACTCGTTGAGATTGTCTTCTAAACTTTTAATTTGTTCGAAAATCAGTGGGTCAGAGAGCGCGGGGTATTTTTTAGGGTGTGCGGTCATAATTGAGAATTTTCGATAAACCCTCTCGCCTCCGAGAGAGTCTGTCATCCAGGCCAGGCGCTCACGGCGCGAGTTGTCCTCTAACCAGTCATAAAAGTAGTGAAGACGTGAGGCATAGCCCCCCATGCGTCCATCTCGGTAACGGGTGGCTGCAATTTCATCTCGATAGCACCGCGGGTTGGGGGTACCCATCCAAAGGCAGCGGGCCAGAGACATGCTGGTTTCTACCAAAGAGACACACTGAAATGTTTCCAAAGTTGTGTCGAGGATTTCAGGGCCGGAGGATTGTTCGGGGTTTAAATATGGCTTGTGGAGGTGGTGCCGAGCTGCCCGAGTGATAAGCTCTCCAAAAGATTCGTTGGCACGGATGGGACCGACCGACCTGAACCATTGTTGAATATCTTTTTTGGCTTTGCGAGGAAGGGGATCGAGCTTGGGCATGTCTGAGGCTGACTTTTCTTCGTCAAAACCTCCAATAGGGCCCTTTTTGAGCGGTTCTGTAGGCAACATGGGTTCACGGTGAGGTTCTTGCGGCGTGCAATTTAGCGAAAAGAGTGCCGCAATCAGTATCCAATGGTGCCGGTGCATACGGTTCCATATTGCACATTGTGGGTTGTTTCTAGTACGCGGGGCATCATGAAAGTTTTAGGCATTGAAACCAGCTGCGATGAAACGGCGGCAGCGGTCGTGGAAGACGGTCCGAAAATTCTGACCAATATCATCCACTCTCAGGTTAAAACCCACGCTCAGTTCGGGGGTGTTGTACCGGAAATCGCTTCACGAGAGCACATTCATAAGATCGTAGAAGTCGTCGAACAGGCCGTAGAGCCCCTGGGCGGGATGAGCGAAATCGATGGGGTAGCCGTGACCACAGGCCCAGGTTTGGTCGGATGCCTCTTGGTGGGCGCTCAGGTAGCCAAAGGCATTGCGATGGCACGTGGGATCCCGATGGTCGGTGTAAATCACCTAGAGGGGCATATTTCTGCAGCATTGCTGGCGCAAGAAGCCCCAAGTTATCCCCATGTGGCTTTGGTTGTGAGCGGCGGCCACACTCATCTCTACCATGTGCAATCCTTTGGCTCGTATGAGCTTCTGGGAGGCACGCGGGATGATGCGGCGGGTGAGGCATTTGATAAAGTGGCTAAGGTGCTTGGGCTGGGATACCCAGGCGGTATCCACGTGGATAGGCTGGCGCAAGACGGCAACCCGAAGGCGATTTCTTTGCCTCGCGGTATGAATACAACAAAACATTTCGATTTTTCTTTCTCCGGGCTTAAAACCGCTGGAATCAATTATATTCGGGAGCACGGTGGAGCCTTGGAAGGCCAAGAACTTAATGATTTCTGTGCATCCTTGCAGGAAGCGATAGCTGACATTCTTACGAAAAAAGCAGTGGCTGCGGCCAAACGTTGTGGTGTTGAAGGCATCGTGGTGGCTGGAGGTGTGGCGGCCAACTCTCGAGTGCGAGCACTTTTAGAAGAGCGGTGTCACAACAATAAGATGTGGGCGTTTTTGCCTCCCCGGGTTTTATGCACGGATAATGCGGCGATGATTGCTGCTGCCGGTTGGACTCGATTGCAAAATGGTGAAACCACACCTTGGAGCACAGAAGTACGCAGCCGCTGGCCCTTGGGTGACCTTGAGGTACCAAGTCATGACTGAGTCGCCGCCGAAGCCTAAGGATGTGTTGGCCCTTGCCGGCCTCAAACCTAAAAAAAGTTGGGGTCAAAACTTCCTAACTGACCAGAACATCTTGGCTATTATTGCAGGGCACGCACTGAACAAGCGTGAGATTCGCGTTGTGGAGCTTGGTCCGGGTACCGGCGCTCTTACTTGGCACCTGCTCAAACAAGGCGGGCAAGTTCTGGCGATTGAACGAGACCGTGAAATCGCTCCGGTTTTACGACAAGTTTTTGAGTGGGCCGATGGACTTGAAGTACGCGAGGAAGATGCGGCCAAGCTTGATTATGCCGCCCTTCGTGAGGAAATCGGTCACCCGCTGACGGTTGTGGGGAATCTACCGTACCAAATATCGAGCCGAATTTTGGTATCGGTCACTCAGGCTTACGAGCATGTCGAACGCATTGTGGTGATGATTCAAAAAGAAGTCGCCGAGCGGTTGGTGGCTGAGCCGGGGAATAAAACGTACGGCTTGCTCAGTGTGTTGGTGCAGCGAAGTTTCAACGGGAAAATTGCTCGTCATGTGCCGCCGCAGGCTTTTCATCCCCCGCCTAAGGTTGACTCCAGCGTTGTGGTCTTGACTCGAAAAGAGCAAGAACCGGGCGGACCGAGCGGCAAAAGCTTCGAAGATGTCGTGAAGGCAGCGTTTTCTACGCGTCGAAAAACCTTACGTAATACTTTGAGCCGTGGGCTTGGTTTGGCAGCGGATGAAGTGGTGGCGATGCTGGAATCGATCTCCATTGATCCGGGCTTGCGGGCGGAGAGGCTGACGGTAGAGCAGTTTGTGGCTATCGCAGAGTGTTATGAAAATCGTGGAGCGCAGAGTTGATGCTCAGATTCCATTTGCGGCGGTTCCCTGTGGTCAGCTGGGAGACAACGTGTTAGGCGCGGTCCTCATAAGTTATGGCAAAATCACACCAACGAAAATCAGGGCGTAATAAGCGAGCCCAAGACCATTTTGCTCGGCGCGCCAAGCGTGAGGGAAATGCTGCGCGCTCCTACTACAAACTCGAAGAAATCGATAAAAAGTCCAATATCATTCGACCTGGAACCCGGGTTTTAGATTTGGGCTGCTCTCCAGGCTCTTGGATGCAGTACACGTCGCGCCGAGTAGGCGATAAGGGTCAAGTGCTCGGTTACGATCTCAAGCCCGTTGAAACGACCCTCCCGGCCAACGCGGAAGCCCGCGTGGGTGATATTTATGAGATATCGCTCGAGGAACTCGGTGGACTCTTTCACGTCATAGTCTCAGATATGGCTCCGTCAACTACGGGTAACCGTGCCACAGATCATCTACGAAGTGCTGCTTTGGTCGAAAGAGCTCTCGATATAGCGGATAATTTCCTCAAAACCGGGGGCGCTGTGGTGGCGAAATTACTCGAAGGTGGGGAAATTGAGGCGTTGGTGAAGCGCATGCGGGCAAGTTATTTGAAGGTTGAAAGGCATCGACCGAAGGCAACTCGTAAGGAAAGCACCGAGGTTTTTTTGGTCGGGATCGGGAAAAAGCCCCAAGAATCAGTAGAATGATCGGTGTTTTGGATCGTGAGAGACGAAGAGGGCATGTTCTTGGCTGGATAATCTTGACAAGAATCACTGGGTTACATAGAAGCGCCGCTCTGTAATTGAACCTCGCCGTGCCAGACTCTGGTTCGTGCTCGAGGAATGGGTTCCAAAAAGCCCGAGGTATAGTGATGAAAACAAAAAGCTTTGCGAAGCATGAAATTGATCGAAGCTGGTTCGTAGTTGATGCTGACGACCAGGTATTGGGCCGGATGGCCAGTGAAATTGCCAAGATTCTTCGTGGCAAGCACAAGCCTACTTTTACTGCACATGCAGATACCGGTGACTTCGTCGTCGTTCTCAATGCTGAAAAAGTTAAGCTTACTGGCAAAAAAGAAACCGACAAGCGTTATCGTCACCACACTGGTTGGGTTGGCGGCCTTAGAAGTGTTTCTGCTGCTGAGCTTCGTGCTAAGCATCCAGAAGACCTCGTGAAGAAGGCTGTTTGGGGAATGCTGCCAAAAGGTCCTTTGGGACGTGAGATGTTCAGCAAGCTCAAAGTATACGTTGGATCTGAGCATCCACACACAGCTCAAAACCCACAGGAACTCTCTTTCTAAGAGACACTGATCGAAACAAGGAATGAAGGTAATGGCTGAAGAATTAGTACAATGGTACGGAACAGGACGTCGTAAGTCGAGCACAGCTCGTGTTTGGTTGCGTCCCGGCGACGGCAAAATCACGATTAACAAGCGTCCAATCGACGACTACTTCGGACGTGAAACTCTGAAGATGGTTCTTCGCCAACCACTTGAGTTGGTCGAGCAGCTTGGCAAGATGGACCTCGTTGTGAATGTTTCTGGTGGCGGTCTTAGCGGCCAAGCTGGTGCAATTCGTCACGGTCTTTCACGTGCACTCCTTGAAATGAACGGCGACCTTCGCGCAAGCCTCAAGAAAGCCGGCTTTCTTCGCCGTGACTCTCGTAAGGTTGAGCGTCAGAAACCAGGTCAGCCTGGTGCTCGTAAGCGCTTCCAGTTTAGCAAGCGCTAATCAGCACGTATCCCAATCGGATATTCAAAAAGGACCGCTTCTGCGGTCCTTTTTTTTGCCTCAATGTGTATTGAATACTGCTGAAGCGAGAATTTTAAACAATCACCAGTGGATCGGCGTCCAAGGCCGATACGTGAGTTTTTACACCGGTCGCCTCACTTACTCTTGATGCTAAAATGGGCAGGTAGCCCCGCTCGGTATTGGTATGGTCGGTAAGAATCACAGATGTACCGGCCGCGAGTTTTCCAAGTACATCGTGATGGCGCATCTCTCCAGTGATGAGCAGGTCGGTGAATCGTACTTTCGTAAACAAAGAGCCGCCCGCTCCTGGGCAGACTGACACGCGTTTGATGGCTTTACCTTCTGCATGACGAGTTGCTGAAGCGAGACGAAGGTTTTCTAAACGAAGAAAAGCTTTGATGCGCTTAACCATTTCCGGCAGCGTCACGGGTTCTTTCAGCCGCCCGGTACGCCCCATACCGACTTCTAAATTTTCTACTGCAGCTGGACATGCCTCAATGATTTCTCGTTCTTTCATTTCCCCAGCACCATCTAGGAGCCAATCGCAGAGTCCGTCTTTGGCCGCATCCAAAGCGGTGTGAGGTGACCAAACCGAGATGCCCGCCTCAATGATACGAATCATTAAGTGCTGGCCAGGGGAGCGCCGTGTGAGGCGTTTGAGGCCGCCAAAAATAGGAGGATGGTAAGCCACGATGACGTCTGCCTTTGCACCGATGGCTTCGTCGAGCACAGGGTGTGTGAGGTCGATGCAGAAAAAGACCGTCTCGATTTTACGATTAGGTGTTCCTTCAACCAGGAGTCCTACGTTGTCCCAGTCTGCTGCGAGCTGAGTGGGGGCGATGGCTTTGAGGGCCGAAATCAGGGATGTCAGGTCAGTGCTCATACAGATCATTTATTCAAACTCTGAGGCTAGGTCGAGCAACGTTGGTTTCTTATTGGTCTGACTTAAGGATACCAGAGGGGTTTTTGGGTCTGAACTTCACTGGATCAAGTCCCTGACTCCCAAAGTACATTTTAAAAATCGTGAGCTTGGGCACTTCAAGTTGACTGTCTAGGCTGCTTCTGGTTTCTGGGGGTGCGCACAATTGGTTATAGGTTTTGTTGCCAAGTCCCGGCGGTGAAACACAGTGTGTGCGGGGAAATCGATATTGGAGAGTTTTGGTATGCGATTTAAGACGAATCAGCTTCGCCTCTGTGCCTTGTTTGCAGTGCTCAGTATGATGCCAACCAGCGCGCTTGCTGCCGCATTTTGGAACTTGGACCAGGGCGTGAGTAGCTACGGCCGAGCTGGAGCCAACCTTGTGCAGCCCGGTGACCCAAGCGCTGTTTATTTAAACCCTGCGGCCCTTGCCGGCCTTGATGGCTTTCAGCTTGTTCTGGGCGCCAACATGATTAAAGACTTTCGCACTTTTCAGCGTGTTCCGGTTGAAGGTCAGGGACCGCAAGATCCGTGGGACGAAGTAAAGAACGAATCAGACCCAATCCCCAGCCCAAACTTATTTCTATCCTATAACTTTGCAGGCCTCGGCCTTGAAGGTCTCACTATGGGATTTGGTTTGTGGGGTCCACCTCGCGCGGATATGGTTTTCGATCCGGAAGGCTCTCAGCGTTATTCCTTGGTGAAGAGTTTGAATGTTCAAGCGCACTACGCCTTGGCCCTCGCATACGATACGGGCTGGAATAAGCTTCGTTTTGGGGCAGCCTTTATGGGCGTTTACATGAAGATTGACCAAACGCTTGACCTCAATGCGAGCATCGCTTGTGGCGGCCAAATGGAAAACCAGAAGTGTGATATTCAGACCCAGCTGGATGCTTCTCAGCCATTTATTCCCAGTGCCATTTTCGGAATGTCGGTCGAGCTTGTGGAAGGTTTAGAGCTGGCGCTTAGTTATCAGATGGAATTTGATGTGAGTGCAGATGGTGTTGCTGAGTTGACACCTGGTCGAAACTTTGAGGGTTTGGTGGAATTTGAAGGCGATGCAATCAATGTTTCCCTCAATCTCCCGGGACTTGCCCGTGCAGGTCTACGGTACACCGATACCAAAAATCTTTATGATATTGAATTGGCGTTTGTTTATGAAAACTGGAGCCGTAATAAAACCATCCGTTTTGACGCTACGCAGATCAATGTCGTTTCGGATCTATTGCCGGAAGCCGGTGCCGTAGGGATCATTGAACTTACGCCTAACTGGCGAGACACCTACAGCTTACGTTTAGGCGGTTCTTGGGAAGCAATTCCTGAGCTTCTTACCGCTCGCGCGGGTGTTTACTACGAGAGAAGTGCAGTGGATGACACTTGGGTGAACATGGGCAACTTTGATGCTGATAAAATCGGAACCACGCTGGGTGCTCGTATCGAAATCCCTGGCGGCTTTTGGGCCGATCTCGCCTTTGGGCATGTTCACTTCTTTCCAAGAACTGTATCCAACACAGGTACATTATCGGATGATCCCATCGTTCCCAACGCAGGGGACCCTGAACTGGGCGAAGACGGAACACCGGAAGAACAGTGGCCAATCGCCGATGGTTCTTACAGCAGCCGTATGATTGTCTTTATGGCTGCTATCGGCTTCAAGTGGGATGTTTAATATTTACCCATGATGAGAAATTTCACTCAAATAGTTCTGATGACTCTGGCAATGATGAGTTGGCCTTTGTTGTCAGCACAGGCCACAGAGCTATTTACACCGCACCCACATCCAGAGCAGCTTAAGCCCTATCAAGGTGCTCCCGAACTTCTTAAATTGACGCCTGATGAGGAAGTTCTCCTTAAAGAGGGCAGTGCGGTGTCGCGTCAGTCTGAGACCAATGAGAGTGGCTCAGGGGTTGCTGTTCAATACATCGCAGCCCCATCAAGCCTTATTTGGGACACTATTCTTCGCTATGACAAATACAAAGATTGGGTGAAGAACGTTGATGAGTGCAAGGTTTACCGCAGTGTGGGTAACCAGCTCTTTGTTGCGATGGACTTATCGTTTTGGTGGATCAACTCGAAACTCTACACCGTAAATACCCTTGATAAGACGCAAGGCTATATGAGCTGGGAGCTTGACCGAGGCCGGACCAGTGATGTGATCGATCTTATTGGGTATTGGCGAATTGAAGAAGTTTCTCAAGACCCCATCGTGACGCGGGTAGAGTATGCGACTGAAATGGTCGTGGGCCGTTTCCCTGATTTCATTGTGAACTTCTTGACCCGGGACTCTTTGACCAATGGTACAGAGTGGGTGAAAGAGAGAGCGGAAGAAGAGTGGGGCCGTAGAGAAGCGGTTAAGAAGAGCGATAAGAAGCTTAAAGAGTAAGGCTCGCAGCGCCGGTTACAAGTTTTGCAATCAACGCAGATGGCTTGAGCAGAGGGTAGCGCGTTCCATATTGAGTCAGTGTTTCATCAATAAACTTTTTCGCTTTCGCTGTCTCCACGAGATTCAGGGTCGAACCTCCAAAACCTCCGCCCATCATTCGAGCGCCGATGCAGCCATCTTGGCTGGTAGCGATTTCAACCATGGCGTTGAGTTCATCGCAGCTTACTTCGTAATCGTCCCGGAGACTCCGGTGAGATTCATCCAATAGCTTACCAAGACCTTCGGCATCGTTTTGGATACATGTCATGGCCTGCTCCACGCGGCGGTTTTCTTGAACCACGTGCCGGATTCGCTTGCTTAAATTATCGCTGCCTTGAACAAGCTCAGCGCCCACGTCGCGCATCGTTTGAATGTGTGGATGCTCGCTCTTTAATCTATCGAGAGCTTCCCTGCACTCGTGGACACGCGTCTGGTATGCGCTTTCAGCAAGCTCACGGCTTTTACCGGTGTGAATCGCAACCCAGCAATAGCCAGGCAGATTGTAGCTTGTAGGGCTTACGGTGAGAGACTGAAAATCCACAGCAAGAACTTGGTTGGCAACAGACATTTGCGAGCCAATTTGGTCGAGCAATCCGCAGAGAACGCCAAGGTATTCATGCTCAACACGCTGGCTGGATTTAACCATCGTCCAAGGATCAAGCTGGACTTTGTGGTGTTCTGCAAGCGCGCCAAGCCACGCCAAGACCAAGGCTGCAGATGAGGAAAGCCCGCTGCCGGCCGGTATATCGCCGATGAGTAAGACGTCCATACCACTGAGCGGGTGACCTAAATCTTGAAATACACGTAGGGCACCGACCATGTAACGGTGCCAATGCTTCGTGGGTTTCAAGTCGTGAAGTGTGGCGAGCTCTATTTCAAAATGTTCCTGGTAGTTGTGACTTTGAAAATGAATTTTCCCGTCACCTCTACTGGCTACGGCCATCGCGACATAGCGATTGACCGCGGCGGGAAGAGCGAGGCCGTCGTTGTAGTCGGTGTGCTCGCCAATGATATTGATGCGACCAGGTGCCCAGCTAAGTGCTGTTGCTGGCCTGTCAAAATGAGACAAGAAATACTTGGCTCCTTCATCGGCAATATCGGGCTTACTTAACATGCGGCTTAAGCCCATGCTTTTCGACGATTTGCTGATAAGCTTTGGCGCCTTCTCTTAGAGTGCGCTCTTGCGTTTCAAAGTTGATGGCATAAAGACCAAAGCGCATACTGTAGCCTTCGGCCCACTCAAAATTGTCGAGCAGTGACCAATAATAATAACCTCTTACATCACAACCATCTTTAATCGCTTGGCTCATGGCGTAGACATAACGTTTGATGAATGTTTCTCGGCGGTCATCTTTTGCGTCGGGGATTCCGTTTTCGGTTACCAAAATAGGACGACCAATCGTGTTGATGCGCTTGAGAGCTCTGTAAAAGCCTTCTCCGTAGGTTGTGTAGGGGAAGTCGGTAAGTTCTTGGCCTGGGCGCTTTAGCGGCTTAAACGGCGGCTTTTGGGGGGACAGTGGGCTCATGAGAAGGTTTGAGTAATAGTTCAGGCCGATAAAGTCGGTCGCGCCTTGAGCGTCTTCGAATTTTTCTTGGATAAACACAACGCCAGGAACATAAATTCTAAAAAGACCGTCTCTCAAGAAGCGGATAATGCTTTCATTGTAGAGGTGGTCGAGAAGCCGGCACAGTGCCCAGTGCACGAGGCTCCAGCGGCGATAGGGGTCAAATTGAAAAATGTTTTTGACCAAACCAATCTGCGCTTTTTCTCCGCCCGGCATGCTCTTAAGCTTTTTATAAACACGAAGATGTGAGCGCATGAGGTTCTGCAGGACGCGGCTCATTCTCTTGAGGCTGCGAATCCCTGGAGGAAAGACCCCAAGTCCCCAGCCCATAGATGCAAAGGGGCCAGGCTCGTTGTGGGTACACCAGTACTTTACTTTGTGACCGTATTCGGAAAACGCCTTCTCACTGAAGCGCAGGAAGTGCTCGATATTTTCTTCATGCTCAAAGCTGCCCATATCTTCAAACCACAAAGGGTGGGTGAAGTGGTGCAGTGTGACCATGGGGCGAATACCCTTCTCGCGGCATGTATCAATCACGCGGTGGTAGTGAGCGATGGCTTCTTCGTTGTAATCACCCGGTGTAGGCTCAATACGATTCCAAGAGAGCGAGAAACGGTAGGAAGTAAGTCCTAAGTCTTTAATGCGCTGAATGTCTTCTTTGTAGCGCGTGTAGTGCTCACAGGCTTTACCGCTTTGATCGTTGTTGTGAATATGGGGGCTACCATCGGCATGCGTTCCCTCTTCCCAGCGGCTCCAATTGTTTACGTTGTCGCCTTCAACTTGGTGGGACGCCGTGGCGGTTCCCCAAATGAAGTTCTCGGGGAAGCTCAAGTCGTTTAAATTCTTCTTATCCCAATCCCAGAGGGTCTCTGGATGGCGACGGTGCAGCCGATAGGTCACTAGGGCATAAACGAGGGCGATTACTGCTAAGAGAACGAGGAAATACAAGGTCTACTCTCCGGTTGATTCTAATCTTCTAAGTGGTGGTCTTTGATTCGTCAACATGATCTTATCGTTCTAAGTTGTTTCTAATGCGGTATCAGGGGTAAGAGAAATTGTGAAACAGTTCGTGAAAATAGGCCGCCGATGGTCATTGTAGTAGGCATCTTGAATTGCGCCCTGGTGCGCTGGTCGCTTTATCTGGACCGCTCAACAGAGGGCGGGGCATATCTGAAGGTGATCTGGCCGGTATTGGGGCTTACATGGCTTTTTAGTTTAGTTATGGCCTTGGTACCCAAGCTCGAGATCATGGAAATCGATAGCCACGTGGGTTGGGAGCTGGTTTCTGTTACGGGAACGGCGGTTGTTGTTTATTGGCTTTTGCGGCTGCAGATAGGAATTTGGGCCAAAAAGATTGATCTTTAACCGGCGGATTTTTGGGCGTGGATTAGCCACTGGTAGGTGCGAGCTTCGCGCTCAAAATTTGCGTGGTCGATCCCAAGTATATTTCTTAAGCTGTTAAATTGCCCCACCACGCGCTTCATCTGCGGGTGCTCAACCTCAATGCTTTCTACTCGCTCTAGAACGAAGCCTGCTCCTTCAAAAAGGGCGATGGCTTCTTTAAGCGTGAAGAAGCGAAGGTGTGTACGGTCAAGAATTCCATGATCTTCGTAAGTGAATTGGCCGGCAAGTAAGTCAGCCAATACGGTCCAGTGGTTGATGTTGGGCAGGCTGCAGATCACTTGGCCGCCAGGCTTGAGGTATTCACGCAGCTGATTCAGAGATGCCCAAGGATCACGTAAATGTTCGAGCACATCGCCCAGCACAAGCTTGTCGAAAGATTGTGATGGTAAATCTAAAGAGTCGGTTTCGATATTGGCCAAGAGCGCAAGGTCTAAAACCTTTGAAGCCTTTGAATGAGCATCCTCGGTGATTTCAACCCCGGTCCAGTGAACCTGAGTATTTTGTTTGATAGCTGCTCCGAGTTGACCTGCGGCACATCCAATCTCAAGAACTTTTTTGTTTTCTAAATCCGTAAGCGCGGCCAGTAGATGAGGATTTACCCGTTCGTAATAATCTTCGCTCATGGAGCAAGCGTCCGTGTCACGGAGGTGATGACAACAGGAGAAAAGGGTTCGTCGTTTCCATCCGTATCCACAGCAGCAATGGCATCCACCACATCCAGGCCTTCAAGCACCACTCCAAAGACTGCGTAGCCAGGGTTACTGGAATCTGAGTAGTTCAAAAAGCTGTTGTTGGTGTGGTTGATAAAGAATTGGCTGGTGGCGCTGTTGGGGTCGTTGGTGCGAGCCATGGCAAGCGTTCCGCGGTCGTTGCTTAACCCATTATCCGATTCAATATTGATGCTTGAGCGTGTGCTCTTTTGGCTGCCTGATTCTTTGTAGCCGCCGCCTTGAATCATAAATCCACTGATGATGCGGTGAAAAACAGTGGCGCCGTCGCCGTCTCTACCGTCGTAAAACCCATCATCTGCATACTGCTCGAAATTGGCGGTGGTAATAGGAGCGTTCACAGGATCGAGCTCTATTTTAATGGTCCCCATACTGGTGACGATGGTGAACTGATTGGCGAGGGTTTCAGCTCCATTGTCGGACCCATTGTCGGACCCATTGTCGGACCCATTGTCGGACCCATTGCCGGACTCATTGCCGGACTCATTGCCGGACCCATTGTCTATCTGCACTTCAACTCCACAGGCACTTAAGGCAAGAGCGAAAAATACAGTGGTGAATACTTTGTAGAAATTTGGCATCAGGCTCTCCGAGCTAAAGTGAGTCTGGACCATAACGTCTAATCTTTGAGGATGCCAAGAGGCAGGGAATGCTTCTTTTAGTCGAGGCTAATACGCGCGATAGGTTGAATGTTCATATCGGGCGAAAGCTCTTGATAGGAAAGTACAGCCAGGTGTGGGAACTCAAGTTCTACCAGCTTACGAAAATAACGACGGATTTCCATCGTGGTGAGAATCACGGGGTTTTGAGCTGTGGGTGGTAAGTTACCAACCTCGTTGCGAACTGCGGTGAGTATTTCCTGCGTAATTTCTGGTTCCAATGCGAGGTAAGAGCCGCTTTGAGTATGCTGAATCGACGCACGCACTGTTTCTTCAATTTGAGGATCGAGAAGATAAACGACCAGGGTATTACCGCCGCGGGTGTACTTGTGCGAGATATAGCGTTTGAGTGCGTTGCGTACATACTCCGTGAGCATGACCGTATCGCTTTCAACTTGTCCCCATTCGGCAAGTGCCTGCAGTACGGAACGTAGATCGCGTATTGAGATCTCCTCTTCAACCAGCCGGCGCATGATATCCGTAAGCTGAAAAGGCGATACCGCTTTTGGAACAACTTCTTTAACGAGAGCGGGAAAGGCCTGCTCAAGCTGTTCAAGCATATTTTGAACTTCCTGGATGCCGAGAAACTCTGCCGAATTCTTTCGCAGAATACTTGAGAGGTGCAAGACCATATAGCCAGCAGCATCCCAGGTAGTCAGGCCAGCTTGCTCAGCGATGCCCGCATATTGCTGGGGTATCCACGCGCACTCAGAGCCATTGGCAGGGTTCACAGCAGGTTCACCATCAATATTGAGAAGCGTAAGCCGGTCGACGGTATCGTTGACGAGTACTTTTTCTAAACCCACGCTGCCCGAGACCATTGGAACTTCATTGATGAGAATAATATAGGTGCCATGGGCCAGATCGGTTTCGTTGCCACGCACTCGAATCCCTGGAAACTTTACGCCCAGTTCATAAAAGAGTCCGTCGCGCATCATCGGAATCATTTCACCGAGAAACTTATTACCGCCGCTGGCGTCTTCAACCAGTGGAATTAAGTCGGCTGCAACTTCGAGTGCAATCGGCGTGACGACCGGAAGCATTTGCTGGGCCTGTCCCTCTTGCTTTTTGGCGGCTTGAATCTGTTTTTGCCGGGTTTCTTCGCCCATCGCTTGGACTTCGTTGGCCGGCATATCCTCTCCCCCAGCCTCGCTGGTGGCTTGGGAGCGGAGCAACACGTAGGCGAGACCCCCGACGAGAAAGGCCATGATGAAGAAGGGGACCGTGGGCAGACCAGGAATCAAACCAACGCCGAGAAGCAAACTTGCGGCAATGGCAAATGCTTTAGGCTGAGCGAGAACTTGTGTTGAGATATCCTTACCAAGGTTTGAATCTTCGTCTTCACTGGCCACGCGCGTAACAATTAAGCCTGCAGTCATGGAGCCAAGCAGCGCAGGGATCTGGGAAACAAGACCATCACCAATGGTTAAGATACCGTAAACTTGGATGGCTTCGAACGCGGTGAAATCCATCATCGTCATCCCGATGATAATACCGGCAACCAGGTTAATGATGGTGATGATGAGGCCGGCAATGGAGTCGCCTTTAACAAACTTCATCGCGCCGTCCATGGAACCAAAGAGTTGGCTTTCACGGCTTAGCTCACTGCGGCGGCGTCTTGCTTCGTCTAGGTCGAACGCACCTGCACGCAGATCCGCATCAATGGACATTTGCTTACCGGGCATTGCATCGAGGGTAAACCGAGCAGCAACCTCAGCAACACGCTCGGAGCCTTTTGCGATAACGAGAAATTGGACGATGGTGATAATCAAGAAGATGACCGCACCAACAACAAAGTTACCGGCTACAACAAATTGTCCAAACGACTCAATCACGTCACCAGCATCGGCATCGAGAAGGATAAGCCGTGTGCTGGAGATGTTTAGGGCGAGTCTAAAGAGCGTGGTAATCAGAATAATAGTTGGGTAGGCAGCAAGTTTCAGGGCGCTTGAGATGTAGATTGAGATCAACATCATCACGACGTTAATCGTGATGTTTACCACCAAGAGTAAGTCGAGCATGGGGGTGGGCAGCGGGATGATCATCATACCGATGATGCTCACCACACCAGCGGCTAGAAAAATGTCTGCGTAACGTCTGCTTAGTTCAGCAAAGTCGCCCTTCAGGGCTCCGTCGAGTACTTGCCTCATAGGGGGCGAATCTCCGGGTTTAAGTGGGTCGGTCCTTGAATGAGCTTAGTAAAAAAACGGCCGATGTTCCAGAAATGACTGAGGAAATTGGTAACATCGAGAAAATACGCCTCAATATCGTATCGACTTCGGATTTGTGCAAGAATCTACCTGTCCGAGGGGAACCTTGGAACGGAGGTAGCTTGGTGCCCGGCTTGATTGAGCAGGTCTTGGCATGCTAGCTCTGACGAAACGAACGCAAGAACGGGAAGTTGCGTTGTGACTGAACCAGATTCTCAGGGTATCCGTATGAAGATTCGCTATGCCGGCAGCACCCACGTGGGTATGAAGCGTACGCATAACGAAGATAATTTCTTTCTCCTCGGAGAAGAAAATCTTTACGTCGTGGCAGACGGTATGGGCGGACATGCTTCGGGAGAGGTTGCGTCTAAAATAGCGGTAGAAACACTGGCCAACTTTTTCATCGACACTTCGCGAGACAAAGAAGTCACTTGGCCCTACAAAGAAGACCGTTCACTTAATTACGATCAAAATCGTCTGATAACAGGCATCAAGCTCGCCAACCGTCAGGTATTCGAGACTTCACAGCACGACGCGCGTTTGCGTGGCATGGGAACCACGTTGGTGGGTCTCTTGGTCGCTGAAAGCGGAGTTTATGTGGGCCACGTTGGTGATTCACGTGCTTACCTGATTCATGACGGACAGATTCAGCAAGTGACCGAGGACCATTCGTTGCTCAACGATTACATGAAGGTTCATCAGCTCACCGAAGAAGAGATCGAAAATTTTCCTCACAAGAACGTGATTGTTCGCGCTCTTGGGATGAAAGATGCGGTGGATGTGGATATCCATCGTGAAGAGCCGCGACCAGGCACTGCTTTTGTCATGTGTTCCGATGGACTCAGCGGTATGATCCAGGATGCGGAAATCTTAGAGATTTATAATCAATCTAACGGTGACTTGGAAAAAGGCTGCCAGAGCCTAATCGCCAAAGCCAATGCCAATGGCGGCAATGATAACGTCACCGTGGTGATCGTAAGTTTCGAAGACTAGAGCCGCCGCTCTTTTTCTCTCCATTCAAATAATCGTATCTTATTCATAACTTGCAGTTTCGCGTGCTTGGCTTCGCCCCCGCGCACTGAAAGCGGTACCGAGTGAAAACTTGGAGATCTCTGCTGCGTGATTGAAATCTTTCACCGATGGGTGCAGAGTGTCGGCCAACAGAGCTTTTGGGGGAAGATATGACCTATCAGGTGCTCGTGGTCGAGGATGAGCCCGACCTACAAATTATTTATCGCGATGTCCTGAGCAAAGAAGGCTTTGATGTTCATCTTGCCGGGGATGGTGAAGAAGCTTTTCATCGTTTTCAGAATGAGCATTTTGATTTGATGGTTGTTGATTTTCTACTTCCGAAAATGGACGGCGTCGAGTTCTTGGAGCAAGTGGATAAGCTTGGGGGACGCCCAGCAATTTTCGCGAGCGCGGTCATGCGAGATGAAGTCACCATTCAGCACCTCAAAAATATGGGTGTTCGATGGTTCTTAGAAAAGCCATTTCGGCTAAGTGCACTTCGTTTGATTTTGGAAGAGGCGCGTGAGCTCTTAGATAAGCGTGCAGCTTAGGCTTCGATTATTTCTGGGTAGATAACTTCTAAAAGTGTAAGTCCGCCCGGTGGGGCAGTGATGCCAGCGAACGCTCTGTCTTTTTTCTCAAGTGCTTCTTCAATATTTTTGAGAGTAAATTTACCGAGCGCTGTTTCAACGATGGTACCCGCTAGAATTCTGCACATATGGCGGCAAAAGGCATTCGCGTGAAAAACGATGTCCACGTAATAGCCCACCGGGGGGCGCTCTACCTTTTTAATGTCGATGCTGTAGATCTCACGAATGGCATGAGCGGCATCGCAATGGGCTGAGCGAAATGCATTGAAGTCATGTTGCCCCAGTAGAAGGTTGGACGCTTGCTTGAGAAGGTTCATATCCACGGGGCTTAAAAGCCACCAGGCGCGTTGTCTATCCAGCGCGGCAGGCTGCGGCCCATGGTAGACTCGGTATCGGTAACGCTTAGAAACAGAATTGAACCGTGAGCTAAAGCTTAGAGGGACTTCTACAGATTGGTGAACGGAAATGTCTTTAGGCAAAAAATTATTGATGCCCCGAGCAAATTTCCAGTCGACGATATTGGTACGCGCCGTGAAGTTAGCCACTTGACCAATGGCATGAACACCTGTGTCGGTTCGGCCAGCGGCATGCAGGGTGGGGGCATAACCCAGTATGTTACTCAGGGCACTTTCGATGCAACCTTGGATGGTGGGCTGGGCATTTTGGCGTTGCCAGCCACAATATGCACTGCCGTTATATTCAACGAGTAAGCGAAAGTTGCGTTCTGGGGGGTCAGATGAATCAGCCATGGCGGGGCCATAAAGGACTGTTTAAAGAAAGTCCATGCCCAGGCCGAGTGTCCAGCCAGATGAAGACATATCTAAGCGATTGGGTTGTTTAAAGCCGTCGCCTTGCGCCCAATTCCATTCAAAGAAGAGGTAGCTTGCGGCAATGCCATTTTTACGTGCTCGTGTGGCAGTCATCGGCTCCAAAAAGCTGAGATCCAGCATCACGCCAACACTGCCATTGAGACCCGGTGTGCCACCTGAACCATTGATCGTATTGCTTGTACCGTCTTCTTCTTCACGGGTACTTGTGGCGATTTCTCCCTCGGTGGTTGCCCACCAAAAATGATAATCGATGCCAAGCTTTGCATAGAAGTCGAGCGGAACACTCCATTCACGGTTGAGGTAATCAATTCGGTAAGCAACCTCAAGGCTCAGAGGTATGATCATAAGCTGAGTATTGCTGTTGCCTTCGGTGGAGCTTGCGGCAATGGCGTCGAGGCCCTGGCCATAGCACTGAATGTAATTTCCATCAGCATCCGAACAGAGCCGAGTTTTACCCGTGGTTTTCCAGTAACCCACGCTTGCACCCACACCCAAAAGCCCGAAGCCCTTCCATAGGTAGTGGTGTGTTGCGAATGTCGTCATGACGGGCTCAGAGTCACCGTACATTAAATCGTAGAATGCTTGCTTCGTAGCATTTTGGGAGATTTTAGGCTTGTAGGGTGTAAACCTTAATTCCATCCGCCAACTTTGAAGTAAGTCGTCTGTTTCCTTGTTTGCCAAGGCAGAGGTACTTGTAGAAACAATGCTGAGCATTAAAGCCACAAGAGTGATGATAGCGCGTTTGCTCATCGATTAAGTCCTCCACGGCGGCGACGCCAGAGAATTCCAAGACCCGCCAACCACCAAAGGGCTGGAGGAGCTGCGCTGCAGTGACCGTCTTTGAGATCTCCTGGATAGCATTCAATAAAGTCGCACTCGTCTTGAGATTGAGCAACGGTGACTTCAGAGGCTTCGCTTTCGTTGCCTGCTTCATCGACCGCAACAACACAGAACTCGTAAATCAAACCATTATCAACGCGGTAGTTAAGCGTTTCCGAGCTGGTAGCCGTTGGGCTGTATTCTGTGGCCTCAACGTCCCAGTCAGAGCAATCGATACTTTTCACGGCACCTTGCTCTTGGATGTAGAGCTTCCAAGTGGCCAGTTGTGGATCTTCATCGCTGACCGAGACCTTGATATCCACAGCCCCATCGAGTGCCGTGATACTGTCAACAGTAGGTGTGGAAGGAGCAGCGGTGTCGATGACAAAATTGACGGCCGTCCATGCTTCCGCAGTGCTGCTGATGGTTACGTCGTTATCAACGGTTGAGGCGACGCTATCGATGGCGACGCAAAGAGTGAGCTCTGTGTAGTCTACGTCGGTAGTACATGCGTCGGTGTCAATCCGAGCAAAGATCTCTTGGTAGGTCAGGGTGGCAGAGCTTACACCCTCAGGGAAATTTAATCCCAGAGAGGATGAAACCAATGGAGTGCCGCCATCTTGCGAGATGAGTTCGCCGTTTAAGACCGCACCTTGAACAACCTGGTTGCTTTCTTCAGCGCTCGGCGTGGTACATTCCCCGGAGTCTGAAGTCTCCCACCAAATATACAGCTTGTCGTTTTCCGCGATAATCGGAGTAAGCGAGTCGGTGCTGACTGCAAATGAAGCGCTGCTTGCTAGCGCGCTCTCTTCGCAGTGACTGGTCGTTAGATAGGTGTCTGTTTCGGTGTCCACCGTGAGTACTAAGGTGGCACCCGCTGGGGGCGATGTTGTTGCACCCAGAGCGAATCCTAGAATTAATAATGCGTTCATTATGCTACCAATATCTCTTGCAACCGTTGCCGCAGTGCTTCATGCAAGGTTTAAACCCTGCAGTCAGACACTAATGACTGGGTTCCCGGTAATCAAGTTACCCGCGGGGTGTAGTCTTACTGGGCCAGCGATGCAACCGCTGAACAAAGCCAACTATTCCGGGCGAAAACTTAATTTCTTAGTCTAAATGGTGCTGGGAGAGAATTTCAGCCACTTGAACCGCATTGGTGGCGGCCCCTTTGCGTAGGTTGTCGGCCACACACCAAAATGCCAAGCTGTTCGGTGCCGAAGGATCCTTGCGAATTCGACCTACGCAGGTCGCATCGGAGCCAGAGATCTCTATCTGAGTGGGGTAGAGGTTCTTAGCTGGTTCATCTTGGACAAAGAGTCCGCGACCTTCACGCAAAGCCTTGCTGGCTTGTTCCACTGTGATTTCGTTTTCAAATTCGGCGGTCACTGATTCAGCGTGGCCGTTGAATACGGGTACTCGGACGCATGTTGGGCAAACACCGAGTTCGGGGAGATCCATAATCTTCCGAGTTTCGAAGATCATCTTATGCTCTTCTTTGGTGTAACCGTCGTCTTGGAATACGTCGATGTGGGGCAAGCAGTTAAAAGCGATGGTGTGTGGAAAGATTTCGGGCTCCGGCTCAAGGCCGTTGAAGAGCTTGGAAACTTGGGTCGAAAGTTCGTCCATGGCCGCTTTACCGCCGCCACTAACCGCTTGGTAAGTAGAAACAATAACTCTCTTGAGCCCCGCAAGATCGTGTAGGGGCTTGAGCGCGACGACCATTTGAATCGTGGAACAGTTGGGGTTGGCGATGATTCCTTTTTGCTTATAACCGCCGATAGCTTCTGGATTGACCTCTGGAACGACCAGGGGAACTTCCGGGTCCATGCGCCAAGCTGAGCTGTTGTCGATAACCACTGCGCCTTTTTCGGCAGCGAGGGGTGCCAGCTCTAAACTTACCGACCCGCCGGCAGAAAATAAAGCAATATCAACACCTTCGAAGGCTTCAGCACAGGCCACACCCACGGTGTATTCTTTGTCTTGGAAGGTTATTTTCTCCCCAGCCGTCCGCGGAGATGCCAGCGGAACCAGCTCTGAGACTGGGAAAGTGCGCTCTTCAAGAACGTTTATCATTTCACGGCCCACAACTCCGGTGGCGCCAACAACTGCTACTTTATATGCCTTAGTCATGTTCGCTATCTGCCGCAGGAAATTCGGTTGGTCAATGACTGGATGAACCTGGATGAGTATTCCGCGAACTCTTTGAACGGGAGACATCATTCTCACCATTTACGCAGCCTGGCTGGGTTGGTAGCGTGCCAAACCGTAAGCAATCCTGGTCCGCCGCACGAGCCAGGGGTACCGTTGTTTACAAAGTGGGTAGGTGATGCAAAGCAATATGAAATGGATTCCGATTATTATCGTTCTTTCAGGGACCTTAGGAGCTTGCTCCAAAGACGATCTGGCCTCGCGTATCTGCGAGCCTGGCTTGTTTGAGTGCACCGAATCCGGTGCCCGTACATGTGACTTAAAAGGGACGAGTTGGTACGACACACCGTGTACCGAAGGCGAGATTTGCGTCGATGGTGTCAACGGTGATCCTGATGAGTGCCGTGAACAGCTTTGTGAACCAGGCGCGCGAGTGTGCGGAGCCGATCACCTCTATGTTTACCAATGCGACGATACTGGAACCTCACTTTGCTATTCCCACAGCTGCTCTGATCCTCCGATGGACGGCGTTTGCTATGACGGCGACTGTGTTGCCGTCTGTGATGAGGGTCAAAAGAGCTACTTAGGTTGCGAATACTTCTCAGTCGATCTCGACAATGCCAACGTGCCATGTGGCACGGATGAGTTTGGAAACATTAAATACTGTGATGCGGCCAACAGTCAGTACGCGGTTGTTTTATCTAACCCAGATGTTGCTCAGTCGGCTTATGTGTTGATCAGTAAGGGACCGATGTCGGTTCCGGATGCTCCCAACGAATGCGATAGCCCTAACTTGCCTGATAATTATGTTGATGCTGCGGTGATTCCGCCCAAAGGCATCAAAATCTTTGAATTGCCGGCACGTAATATTAACGGCACCGAAAAAGACATGAAGGCTTATCGTATTGTATCGAATATTCCGGTCACGAGTTATCAGTTTAACCCACTTGAAAATGAAGATGTCTTTTCCAACGATGCTTCATTGCTCTTACCAACAACCACTGCAAGCCAAGATTATCTCGTTATGACGCGTGAGCAGACTTTTGAAGATTTAAAGGGTTTTGTGACCGTTGTCGGAATCAATGATGAACCTACTACCGTTGGCGTGACGGTGACGAGCCGTACATTTCCTGGGCCCGGTATTCCGGCTCTGGAGCCCGGTGAGCAGTTCACAACGGAGTTAAACAAGTATGAGGTCCTAAATATCGAGACGAATTTTATCGGTGGTGACCTCACCGGTAGCCGCGTCCAGTCCGACAAACCAGTTTTGGTTTTTGCTGGAAGTGAAGCCTCGAATTCGCCCAACACTACCCGTTGCGATTTAGAGAGCAACACATGTGTGGCTGATTCTGAAATTGAGTGCGGCGCACCTTACTGTGCAAATCATCCCAACCCCTCACAGTGTTCACCTCACGAACCTTGTGCAATTTCTGAGCTGATTACTTGCTGCGCCGATCACTTGGAGCAGCAACTTTTCCCGGTATCCACATGGGGTAAGAACTACATTGCCATCCGCAGTATGCCTCGGGGCGCCGAGAAGGATAGTTGGCGTGTTCTTGCAGCCGAAGATGGCACTGAAGTTACTTTCTCACCGGCATCCGTGGGTACGGCCCGAAACTTGGACAGCGGCGAGTGGTTTGAAATTGAGTCGAATGCTGATTTCTTTATCAACAGCAACAAGCCAATTTTAGTAGGTCAATTCTTAGCAGCCGAGCAAGCACCAGACCCAGGTCGCCATGATTACGACGCCGGTATTGGCGATCCTGCATTTATTTTAGCAGTGCCTGTTCAGCAATTTAGGGACTCGTACGTGTTCCTTGCACCCGATAAATACGAGGAAGATTACGTGTCGATTGCTATCCAATCTGGCATGGAGGCACGCCTGGATGGAAACTCCTTGGCAGACATCCCACAAGAGTTTGTGACCGACCTGGAGGGCACCGATTGGAAGGCCGTCCGTATGCCTATAACTGATGGATTTCATTCACTAAGTTGCGTTAACCCGCATCATTGTTGCAACGATAATGAACTCGATGATGGCGATGTGGATTGCGACACGGCGGGCATCGTTTGTGGCTGCAGTGTGATGGTTCATGGTTATGATTCTTATGTCTCTTATGGCTACCCCGGTGGCCTGAATCTCGAAGATCTTTAAGGCCGCCAAAGGCCCAATCGGTCACAGGTCAACTCGTTAGATTTATTGACGTCTTTCATGCTCGTGTTAAAAATCAATACTTAGGTGCGTGCTTGTATGCACAAGTAGTTGAAGTCGTAGCAGAGAGACAAAGTGGCTAAAGACGTAACATATCGAAAGTACCGGGCTGAAAAGCGGCCTTCAAAGCAACCGTGGCCTATGCCGTCCATGACGCATTTTCCGTGGGTAGCTTTGCTGATTGCTATCAATATAGCGGTGGTGGTTTATTACGGAGACCCGCGCGAGATGGTTGCTCAGGCAAGCGCTCTCGATACAAGAGTCACCGAAACTCCAGTTGTTGCTCCTCGTAAGCAGCCCGAAGCCGCGCCCGTTCAAGTGGCGCAGGTAACTCAACCTTCTGCTGACATCACCGCCCCAAAAGAAACGACTGAAGCTCCTCAAGCTAAGGTTGCCCCAGTCCAGCCGATTCAACCACCCGCCGAGAGTACTGTTTCTGCGCTGGCCCGCTTGGCTGGGAGCTACAACCCCGCAGCGGGTCTCAAGCCGAGTTCGGAAATTACAGACAATCTGCGCGTTACACTCAAGCGCGGACAAATGCCTTTCGATGCTTTACTCGAAGTAGGTCTCGACCGTTCACAAGTATCCGGTGCGTTTAATAGCCTGGGTAAGCTGGTGGATTTTCGGCGTATCCGTCCTGGCCATCATTTTACGGCCTGGATTACCGCTGAAGGTGATTTGCGCCGGCTCGATATCTATCAGGGTGTTTTGGCTAGCTATCAAGCTCGGCTTAATGATGGCGTATGGTCGGCAAACCAAGTGTCCGTAGAAAAGGAAACTTTGGTTTCTGCGGTTGAGGGTGAGGTTACCATCTCGTTATGGGATGCGCTGATTAAATCTGGCGAGAAAGCAGCGCTCGTATCGCTCTTCGTTGAAATCTTCGCCTGGGACATCGACTTTTTCTCAGACGTTCGACAGGGTGCAAAGTTTCGCATCTTAGTCGAAAAGCAGCACGGTAACGGAGAGTTTATCGGCTACGGAAATATTTTAGCGGCTGAGTTCGTTCAAGGAGATGAAGTTCACCAGGCTTTTGCCCATGTTGGTGAGAAAGATCTCGTGAGTTATTTCGATAAGAATGGTCACTCCATGCGTAAGCAGCTTCTCAAGGCGCCGGTTAAATATGCGAATGTTACCAGTGGTTTTGGTAAGCGGCGTCACCCGATTCTTGGTTATACCAGAAGTCATAATGGGGTTGATTATGGTGTGGCTCGTGGCACGCCAATCTGGAGCGTCGGTGATGGACGGGTTGTAAGAGCTGGACGAAACGGCGGCTACGGAAACTTTATATCTATCCGTCATGCCAATGGCTGGGTCTCGCAGTATGCACACCTGCACAAGATTCACGTTCGAGTGGGTCAGCGAGTGCTTCAAAAAGAAATCATCGGACTTGTTGACTCTACAGGGATGTCCACAGGGCCGCACCTGCATTACGAACTTAAAAAAGATGGTCGCTTTATGAACCCGCAAAAACAAAAGTTTGCGAAGGGTAAATCACTCAAAGGTGAGGCGCTTGAAAAATTCAAGAAGAACATTCCTGAGTTTCTGAGAAAAATGAGCCGACAAGCTGTGGCTGACAATAAAGCCCGCTTCGAACCTTGGGAAGGTTAGAGCATGAGGCACGGGTGGATGAAAACAGGGCTTACGTTGGCAGTATTGCTGATGTCTACCAGTTTATCCGCTAAGCCCCTCTTACCCGAAACAAATCAAGATCTAGAAACCATCATCGATGCGATGAGTATTGAGGAGAAAGTGGGTCAGCTCCTGTTGATCGGCTTTTCTGGCAAACAAGTAACACCTCATATCAGACGCTGGGTCGGCGAGCGCAAAGTTGGCGGTGTTGCGATTTTTGCTCGTAATATTGAATCCACTGAACAGATAGCCCGCTTTACCCGCGGCATTCAGTCTCTTACCAGCCGCTCCGTTCCAGCTTTTATCTCTTTGGATCAAGAAGGTGGTAACGTTATTCGCCTCAAGGACGGTGCCACGGTTTTACCCGGCAATATGGCTTTAGGTGCTACCCGCTCGACTGCATTATCCTACGTGGCTGGCCAAGCACTTGGAACAGACTTGAGGCGGCTCGGATTCAATATGAACCTTGCCCCTGTTTTGGATGTAAACTCAAACCCACGTAACCCGGTGATTGGCATTCGCTCGTACGGAGAGAAACCTGAACTCGTAGGAGCTTTGGGGACCTGGTTTGTAAGAGGCCAACAAGAAGCAGGTGTAACCGGTGTTGCGAAGCACTTTCCGGGCCATGGTGATACTCAATCTGATTCCCATTTTGCAATGCCATCGATTCCAACCAATATCGAGCGGTTACGAAATCTCGAGCTGGTACCATTTGAACGCGCTATTGCGGCGGGGCTTGATGCCGTTATGACAGCTCACATCGCTTTGCCCAAAGTAGCCGAAGAACCCAATTTACCCGCAACGCTTTCTTATAAGATTCTCACTGAAGAGCTGCGAGAGCGGATGGGTTTTGAAGGGATTGTGATTACCGATGGTCTGGAAATGCAGGGTATCGTTGAGCAATATGGAGCTGGAACCGCGGCAGTTCGAGCGATCTTGGCCGGTGCGGATATGGCCATGATCTTATGGACAAACAGTAAAAAAGAAGAGGTCTATAGGGCGCTCATTCAGGCAGTAAAGCGTGGAACCATCACCATGGACCGTCTGGACCAATCAGTACGTAGAATTTTGCGAGTGAAGTTAAAGCGCGAACTTTTCAAGCGTGACCTTCCCTCACTGCGCTCGGTGCTACGAGATGGCAACCGAAATAAAGTTCACCGACGCGTGGCAGAGCGCATTGCCACCGAATCGATTACGCTGGTCCGAAATCATGGCGACGTGTTGCCATTGCGGTCCGTACGTTACCGGAAAGTTGTGGTGATGAGCCCCTCAGGTGAGTTTGCCAATACCATGGCAAAGCCAAAGTTCACGAAGGTCTTTCGTGTGCCGTATCGTCCAAGCCGAGCTCGGCGCAGCGCAGAGGTTAAGCGAATGGTTCGTGAAGGCAAAAATGCGGATGCTTTGGTCATGGTTGCGGTCAATCGATACCACATAACAATGATCAAAGAGGTCACGCGGCAGCTTCCTCACGTACCCGTGACGGTTGTGAGTTTTGCATCGCCTTATTATCTGGAGAGTATGCCCGACGTAGATGGTTACGTTTGTACCTACAGCTACCAAAAAGCAGCTCAGCGAGCCGCCGCCAAAGCAATTCTCGGCAAATCTGCAATGACGGGTCGATTGCCGGTTACGATTCCTGGATTTTATGAATATGGCCACCGAGCCAATCACCCCATGACTTTAAGTCGTCAGTTCCCACAATTAAGTCTTCATGAGGCCGCACTTCTTCGATAGGTTCCGGTCATCTTTTGAGAGCTGGAATATGATACGCGCCATCGACAAATATCTATTTAAGGAAATAACCATTCCGCTTTTTGTAGGTTTGGGGCTTTTCTTTATCATTGTCGCATTTGGGCAGCTGATGAAGATTTCCGACTCCGTGACTGGAATCGGTATTACCGGCAGTGAATTATTAGAAGCGTTGGCTTATTCAATTCCACCAATGTTGGGCATCTTGATTCCGGTAAGTATGCTCTTTGCAACCTTGTTTGCTGTTGGTCGCATGGCGACAGATTCTGAGATTGTAGCTTGGTGTGCGTCAGGTGGCTCTCCATTTGCCCTTTACCGGATGCCTTTGATGCTTGGTACATTCTTGATGATGGTTTGTATGGTTGCGACCACATTAGGTGAGCCATGGGGCGTAAAAGGTCTTAGAGAGTTGATGGCGCGAAGTGCCCAACGAGCATTGGCACAAGGAACGACGCCAGGGCAATTTACGGAATGGGTCTCTGGCGTCGTGTTTTACGCGGAAGCACGTGATGGAGATAGGCTGCAAAAAGTGTTCTTCACCGACCGGCGTGATAGCGCACAAGCTATCGCTGTTTCTGCAAAAGAGGGTCGAGTGCTTCAAGGTGCCAGTGCGAGTGAGATTCTATTTGAGCTGCAAGATGGCAACATTTGGATTCAAGACCAAGCGGCTGGACGACAAAGAATGCTTAAGTTCGGTGAGACCGTTTATCGCCTGAACGTCGGCAATTTGGTTGGTAACAAAGCACGAACACTCCAAGCCGTTCAGGGTAAGACTCTGGGGGAACTTCAGGCGGTCATCGAAGACCCGGCTCAAAAAAAGAAGCATGCTCTTCACAGTATCATTTTGCATCGTAAGTTTGCGTTACCAATCGCTACGATTATTTTTGCTTTGTTGGCGGTGCCCCTTGGGTGTCGACGAGAGCCAGGCGCAAGAGCGAGAAGCTTTTTGGTGAGTGCATTGATTGTGGGAGGATATTATTACATCGGCCGCGCAGCAGAGCTTCAGGCTCGGCATGCAGATTTCCCGGTTCTTTTAGCGCCATGGCTTGCCAACCTCATGGGGCTCGGTGCGCTGATTGTATTCTCTTGGCGTTTTCGGAGTAAAGCCACATGAGAATCAGCGTCTACATCGCAAAGCTTTATGCTCAGTGCGTTTTGATGTGCATCCTTGTGCTTGTGACTTTGGTTTTGTGCGCGACCTTGATGGAAAGCGCGGGCAACCTTTCCGGTATGGCCAATGGTTTATGGATTGCGGTTCAGCTCTCAGCCCTTGGCAGCATTGAGTATGCTTACCAGGTCTTACCGGTGGCGGGGTTACTTGGGGCACTGATTACTGGAACAATTTTATCACGACGCGGAGAGCTCTTGGCTCTACAGGCCAGTGGCATGAGTGTCTGGAGGCAGGCAGTACCCTTTGTTCTGGTTGCCACGCTCTTTTCCGCCGGTGGACTTTGGGTAGGCGAGGTGGCCTTGCCAATTGCTCAAGCAGAAATTGATAGTTTACGGCTTTCTCAAATGCGTCGCAGCAGCGCGCTGAACCGATACTTTACGCGTAAGCTGCAATGGTTTCATCAGGGCAACTGGATGATGTACCTGCCTGTTTCCGGCCGAACGGCAGAGTCGTTTCGGGAGCCGATTCTTTACCGGATTGAAAATGGGTTGGTAGCGGAAGTGCTGCATGGGCATTATTTGCGTTACGAAAACCATCGCTGGTTTCTAGAGGATGTTGAGCGATTTTTGCCAAGCAGTGGTAGCTCGGAAAAGATGGAACGAACCGAAATCGCCCTTTCTTTATCAGCTCAAGATCTCTTGGAAGTGGCGGGTAATCCGCGTCATATGCAGTCGAGCGAGATTCAGCGTTTGATTGAGCGAAGACAAGTATCAGGGGCAGAGACAACCGCCCATGCTCTAGAGTGGCATGGCCGCAAAGCCTACCCAATGGGGGTGTTGTGGATGTGTTTACTGGCACTTCCGTGGGCACTCAAGCCTGGACGAGGCCGGTCTATGGCCATGAATATTGGCGCCGGTGTCGTGGCCATTGGAGTTTTACTGAGTGTTACCCATATTTTTAGAATGCTCTCGCTGGGGCATTCTGTAGCACCCTGGCTAGGGGCGTGGGGCATGGGAATTTTAAGTTTCCCATGTTTACCCCTGAGTGCTTGGCTGGCTAGAGATTAAGCGTTGTCAATCTCGTGCATTTTTAGAATCAAATCGACGCAGCGGTTCGAGTATCCCCACTCATTGTCATACCAAGACATAACACGCGCATATCCATCAGCTCTTGCTTGAGTAAGCAGGCTGTCAAAGATGGAAGAGTGCGGGTTACCGATGATGTCACTGGAAACGACTGGAACCGTTGAGTACTCAAGAACTCCTTCTAGAGACCCATGAGCGGCGCTGCGAAGTGCTTCGTTGATTTCATCTCGGCTTGGCTTTTTGTTGAGTTTCACGGTGAGGTCAACAATAGAACCATCTGGAATCGGGACCCGTGCAGCCATTCCATCAAGCTTGCCTGCAAGTTCAGGTAGAACTTTACCGACGGCAATTGCTGCGCCTGTTGTAGTCGGGATGATATTCTCTGCAGCTGCGCGGCTACGACGAAAATCTGCGTGCGGGACATCCGCAAGGCGTTGATCATTCGTATAGGCGTGCACGGTGGTCATTAACCCAGACTCGACGCCAAACGTGTCGTTCAGCACATGAGCCACCGGTGCTAAACAGTTGGTGGTGCATGATGCATTCGAAATGATTCGATGCTCTTTTTTCAAGATATGGTCGTTAACCTTGTAGACAACCATGGCATCGATTTCATCTTTAGGTGGCACAGTGAGTAGAACTCTTTTGGCTCCCGCATCGAGATGTTTCTCAAGTTGTTTGCGTTGCCTGAACACGCCTGTTGATTCAACGACGACATCAACCCCGAGCTCTCCCCATTTAGCTTTAGCCGGGTCTCGCTCTTTGGTCATCAGTATTTTTTGGGCACCAACATGAAGGTACTCTTCATCATATGTGACATCTTTTTCAAAGGTGCCCATGATGGTGTCGTATTTCAGAAGGTAAGCCAGCGCTTCATTATGAAAAAGGTCGTTGATGGCAACGACTTCCATGTCGTCGCGTCTGGAAAGAATACGGAAAACACTTCGACCGATTCTGCCAAATCCATTGATCGCGATTTTGATTGTCATTTTAAAGCTCCTGACGCCGCGAGGTGTTCGATCAAGTCAACTGCTTGGTGACAGTAACCCCATCCATTATCAAACCAGCTGATTGTCTTGAGAAGGTTGTCACCGAGCACTTGTGTCCCTTTAGAATCAAAGGTGCACGAATATGGGCTGGTGATTACATCAGAAGATACGATGGGATCAGTGGTGTATTCGATGAGGTCAGGGTAGATATCCACCGCTGCAGTTCGAACAACTTCGTTGATACTTTCAACGGTGACTTTTTTGGTGGTGTACACCGTCATGTCAACGAGAGAGCCATTGGGCACGGGTACATTCAGTGCGAGTGCATCAATCTTGTTCGCAAGGTTCGGAAAGAGTTGTTCTAAAATAGGACCAGCAACTGTTTCTACTGGGATGATATTTTCACCCGCAGCTCTTGAGCTTCGTAAATTATCTGCAGGAACATCCGCCAAGCTTTGAGCATTGGTGTAGGCATGAATGGTGGTCATGCAAAGACGTTCTATCCCAAAGGCTTTATCCAAGATTCCAACAATGGGAGCAGCGCAGTGAGTGGTTATCGATGAGTTGTAAATCAATTGGTCATCGGGCTTGAGGCTACTTTGGTTGATTCCCATGACGATGGTGCTGTCGGGCTCATCTTCAGGCATGGTGCAAAGCACTACCTTCTTCGCACCTTGCTCGATGTGCTTCATGAGATCGGTGCGAGAGCGAGGCCGGGCAGTTGCATCAATGACAACGTCGACGTCGTATTCTGCCCAGTTAACATCACCAGGATCACGGGCACTTAACATTTTGATCTGTGTGCCCAGGGTGTAGAGGTGACCGTCTTTTATGCTAAGCTCGTAAGGAAAGCGTCCTAAAATTGTGTCGTAGCGTAGCAGATATTCAAGTCCATCATGGTTTGCGATATCGCTGATAACGGCTATCTCGATGTCTTCTCGGTCGAGCAGAATTCGAAAAAGATTTCTCCCGATTCGCCCAAATCCCATCAATCCCACTCGGATGGTCATGGCTTCTCCCATTTTCTTTTTTTACTGTTAAAACGAAGATTTTATTCTACTTTAAAGTCGACGATTGTCCAGCTTTAATATCGGTCTTGGCGGCAAGCTTTAGGTGACACGAATTAAGGTAAGGCTTCACGGAGTTTCGGGTGCGATGACCGGGGTGGGTATACTTTGGTTAGCTGGAATTGCTTGGGGCGGGGCTGGAAGTTCCGCTATTGGCATCGGGAATTCTTGTTTTAGGAAATTCACGAACGCATCCAACAAAAGAATAGGTTCAATCGTGATGGATGCTTGGGGGATGTTTGCAAGAATGGTGGCCAGACCTTGCCCACCTGTTGCAAGAAAGTCATTGGTGGCTACTTTATAGACTCGAGAGATTTCAACGGGTGTACCACTGGGGTGCAATAAGCTTAATGTGTTGGTCTCATCCATTAAGACTCGCAAACCCGCGATGTGCGGTGGTTTACCGTGTTGACGTTTGGCGATGTGTAGCACCATGGCATAAAGCTGGGCTCCTGTGAGCTGCATGGAAGTCACTTGATTCCCAAAAGGTAGAACGCGGTACGCTTCTCCGTAGTTGGTCGTACCGGCTGGTAAGTCAGCACGGACACCACCTCGATTTTGAATTCCAACATCTGCGTTTACAGATCGGCGAATCGCTTCAGCGACCGCATCACCTAACAAGATTCCCGAGGTCGCCTTCCTTAAGAAAGCTTTGGGCAGCTCGGCGCCGATAAGTGCAGAGCGTGTGAGGCTTACTTCATCGATAAAAGGTTGAACGGCTTGTTGTACTGCGGGGTCAATTGAGACGGCTTGCCCTTGATACTGGGCGGGCTTGGTTTCAGTCGGTTCGTCACGCATGGTGCAGCTGCCATCGCTCCAAGTTGTGAGGCAGGTGTCTACGGCAGGAGCAATTTTGCTCTTTAACCGGTCCAGCTTACCTGCAGAATCAAGGCAAGCTTTGACCCAGGTGAATTTACGTCCGCGGTGAGCGGCTTCGATGGTTGCGGTTGAGCCAATCCAGTGACCCACGACAGCATGGGTATGACCACCCACTGCTACATCGACAAGTCCCGAAGGCAGAGATTGAAGCAGAGAGAAAAGTTCGCCTCGCCCATCGCAGCTACTGAGGTCTTTAGGATCTGTGGTGTCGGGGCAAGCATCGCCCATGTGAGAGACCAGGATTACAAGTTGGGCTCCGTTGTCTCGTAACCGGTTGGCCTCGCGGATGAGAATAGGCTGGGGGTTGAGAAATTGTAGCGTAGCGACATTTTGGGGACGGGTGGTCAGCGGCGTACTCGGCGTGGCCAGTCCGATGATGCCCACTTGGATGCCGCTTACATCAATCATAGTCGAAGGCATTGTATTCACCCATGTGATGGGCGTCTTGGAGGCGCGTTGGCTGATGTTGGCTGCAAGAAACGGAAAATTAGCTTCTGTGATGCGTTTTTTAACTACGCCGAGTCTGTCTGGATCACCGGGCAGTAGAGGACCAAAATCAAACTCGTGGTTTCCAATTGCGGCTGCGGTAAAACCGAGAGCATTCAGGGCTTTGACCATCACGCCACCCTTGGACACGTTGGCGGTTAGAGTGCCGTGCAAGAGGTCTCCTCCATCGAGGAGGATAAGCTTATCTCCAAACTCTTTTCTGAGGATGTTGATGTAGCCGCTTACTGCAAGCAAACCGCCTCGTTCTACTTTTTGATTACCGACTTCGATGATTTGCGGCTCAACGGCTCCGTGCAAATCGTTGGTTCCGACGACAGCAATGCAGGTTTGCTCGGAGGGCTCCGTTTTAGGTGGAGTCTCTGAGAGCGTTTCAGAGGTGGCGTTTGCATGGCTAAAACTTAATAAGGCCAATAACGGCAACGCGGTCTGGAAAAACTGCCAGATAGGGTCACGTGAGAAGTTCATCCGGCCGATTTTTACACTACCTTTTTGGTGAATCAAGCTTCCTGCTGATGCTTTCTATCGGCGGGTTCTAGAAAGCTGGTACCGAAACACCGCTGGCCCAAGGTGGGAGATTGGCGGGGTGAATTGTTGGGGGGATTGGGACTTCAGGGCGGTAACACCATGAAGGCCCAAATAGACCGACCGCGGCTTTGAAATGACTTAACGAGTCACAAATTCATAACACAGCGCATATTGTTGAAAGGCATAAGTCTGAAGGCAGCTCAACGCACGGTTTTGTCCAACTGGTTGATTACGTGTGTAGCAAAATGCAAAAGATCGCGATGTTAAAGTTCTTGCAAGAACTAAGCGATCCTTATTTGCAAAATGTCTAAGCGACTGGAATGATTCATTAAACCACATCGATAGGGGAAGTGGTTTGACGACATACATGGTCTTAATGAAATTCGTTTTGACAGGTTGGATTTAGGGGGCTAAACTCCAACCAGCTGTTTTTATTAATTATTTTCATTTTGATAACTATGGTTATTTTGGGGAAATTTGAGGGGTAATAAACATGGATTGGAATCAGTTTGATCCGGAGGGCGCGATTCGTCAGCGCTATCTGGATATCGATGAACTCACCGACGAAGCACGAGACAAAATCGGCTTGATCGGATGGTCCTGGGACGAGTTCCTAGGGATGTATGATATTTCGTGGATCTACCACGAAAACGGTTTGGAAGGCGTCGTTCTTGCCTATCCAGAGATTAGAAGTGCCGTAGATAATAAAGTTGTGAGTGATGTAAGTCTTTTGCCTACTTATCGAGATGTTAAGGGCCAGAAGAGTTGCATTGATATGGTGAGAGAGAAGTCGTTGACCAAAAGGGGTACGGTCACCATTAAGTTCTTGAAGAGCCTTCACGGTATTTTGATCAACAATCCGGAAATGACGGGCGTGTACCGAAAGGACATCCCAATTCACCGGACGTATTTTCACGAGATTGCTCAGCCTACGGAAATTGAACAACGCTTGACCAAGGTATTGGACTATATCAACGGAAAACGCGATCGGGATGTGCATCCTATCGAGTTTGCCGCCAATGCTCACCACCGGTTCATGCGTGTGTTTCCATTTTCAAAGCACAGCGGCATGATTGGACGTTTGATGCTGAATTATTGCCTGACGCGTTCGGGCTATATTCCAGCGGTTATTCACGCAACGGATCGTCAGCGCTATTATGAAGCGTTGCGCGGTGAAGAGCGCGGATACAGAGAGTTTCTCTGTGAGACCATGGAAAATGGGTTGGAAAACACCATCCGATTTCTCCGATCTCACGAAAAGATTGCCGCTCGCGGTTGATCTTTGAATGAATCTTTTGGTGAGCCCCTTGTGGGCTTGCCAAAAGATTCCTACCTTACCTGTTAGAAGTTGTTCAGTATTTTCTGGGCAGCGGTCCCGATTTCATAATTCATTTTTGAGCGTTGCGGATATAATATCCGTATGCTACGGCCCATAGGCCAGCGGGTTATTCCGCCGCCGGCGTCCGTGATGACCGATTCGAGCCAGTAGATCTGACCCCAAGCAGGAGGCTATTTATAAAGATGTCGTCCCAATCAGTATTAGCCATGGATTCAACTTCAAGCCCTCGCGTAGGCACTAAGGTTTCTGCGGGTAACACCACCGTGGAACTCTACTCGACAGCCAAGCTACCAACCCGGCATGGCGACTTCTCAGTTTATGTTTTTCGAAACAATATCGACGACTTAGAGCATGTTGCTCTGGTTCGCGGCGACAATCTCTCGAAAGCCGAAAACGTACCTGTTCGGGTTCACTCTGAATGCCTAACCGGCGATGTACTCGGCTCACTGCGCTGCGATTGCCGCGACCAGCTCGAGGTTGCCTTGGACCTTTTGGGTTCTGAGGACAAAGGAATTCTTGTTTATATGAGACAAGAAGGACGCGGCATCGGACTCGGAAACAAAATCAAAGCCTATGCACTTCAGCAGCAAGAGGGCCTCGATACCGTCGATGCAAACAAGCATCTGGGTTTTGACGACGATCTTCGCGATTACACTGTATCGGGCTTGATTATCAAGTTTTTCGAACTGAACTCGATTATCCTGGCGACGAATAACCCCTTAAAAGTCAAGGGTTTAGAAAATGTCGGCGTCAAGGTGGCCAAACGATTGCCGGTTATTACGCAGCTTAACCCACACAATGTGGATTATCTACGCACCAAAGCCCGCAAGTCGGGTCACCTTTTACCTCTCTCTTAGAATCAGCAAAGCCTCATGAACGCCACCGGTATCTATCTGGATTGGAATGCCGATGCTCCGGTTAGCGAGCATGCATGGCAGGCCTACGTCGAGGCATCCCAGCATTTTGGTAATCCTTCCTCAGCTCACGGGCCCGGTCGAGCGGCGCGAGCAGTTCTTGAAAATGCGAGAACCGCGGTAGGCCATGCTTTTGGTATGCCTGCGGATTCTGTGATTTTTACCAGCGGCGGTACCGAGTCCGATGCGCTGGCACTTTTGGGCTTTCTAGAAGAGGCCAAGCAAGGCTCAGTGGTCGTTGCCGGCATTGAACACCCCGCGGTAATTAAAAACCTTGAGGAGCTTTGCGAGCGAAACGGCCTTCAGTTGATTCACGCGGAAGTGGGCGCATCAGGCATCATCGACGTTGACCAGGTTGAGAGTGCGATGAGCAGCGATACGCTTTTAGTTTCGGTGATGATGGCGAGCAACGAAACAGGCATCATTCAACCCATCCAAGAAATAGCGGCAATTTGCCGAGCCCGCGGTGTGGTGATGCATACGGATGCCGTTCAGGCAGTGGGGAGAATGCCAGTCTCGATGCCAGAGCTTGGTGTGCACATGATGACCATCTCAGGTCATAAATTTGGTGCCTTAAGTGGTACAGGCGCTCTTCTGGTCGAGGACGGTATTGTACTCAAGCCGCAGCTAACCGGCGGAGGTCAGGAGCAAGGTCTACGCGGCGGTACTGAGAATGTTGCAGGTGCGGCCTGTATGGCGGCAGCGTTAGAGATGCTTCCATCTCAGCAAGTGCTGGATACCTGCGAGCAAAAACGAGAACGGTTCGAAGCAGCGATTCTTAAAAGCTGCGCTGACGTGGTTGTCTTGGGGGCAGAGCAGCCGAGGCTGGTCAACACATCGTGTATTCGATTTAAGGGGTGTCCGGGGGATGCAATTTTGATGGCTTTAGACATCGAAGGCATTTTCGTGAGTACAGGAAGCGCGTGCTCTTCGGGTTCCGTTTTGCCATCTCCCGCATTGCTTGCCATGGGCATCGATGAAGAAGCCGCTCGTGAATGCGTCCGGTTCTCATTTCCCCCTGAGCTTGAAGACGTTGAGTTTGAGACCGCCTTGGAAAAAGTGATTACGGTCGTAGAGCGAATGCGCACTTTCGGTAAACTCTGACATAGATGTCAGAGCGACTTAGCTTTCTCGGCCTTGCTGGCCCTAATTCCTTAATGTCTTCCGTACCTAAACCCTTGGCATACATTGTGCTCCGTTCCTCTTCTAAACTGGAGTAGGGAGTAAGCAATGAGTCGCCGTGCTGATATATTGATGGGAATGGCTCTTTTGGGAATGATGGCTGCAGCATTTTGGATTTAGAATGCTTTGGGGCGGTTTTAATTCGTATGCTTGAGTTGTGCCTGCTTTTTGGATGATGCAGTGACCTTGGAGAGTGCCTCGCCGATAGCATCTTGCATTTTCCAAATGGGTTGAATGCCTTGTTGAAAATGATTCACCAACACGGAGAACGCTAAAAGCTCCCCAGATTGAGTTGTAACATAGCCCGAAAGGGCACTGGCAATACTCAGCGTTCCGGTTTTGGCTCTTAGAACGAGGTTCGCACTTCCCTCTTGCATTCGGCTTTGCAAAGTACCAACACCGCCAGCTACGGCCATTGAGTTTAAAAATTCAATCTCGTGTTTGGGCTCTCGCGCCATAAAGCAAAGAAGTTCCGTGACATGCTTACTGGTCACTCGATTAACGTCGTGAAGGCCGCTGGCATTTTTAATCACGGGTAGAGGAGCTGACACCTTTACTCGCTCTTTGAGAAATTTTTGAATCGCCTCTTCACCTTTGTCCCAGCTACCAGGTGCACCTGATACTTCCGCGCCCAGCGCTCTGGCGAGTTGACCGGCCATAAAGTTGTTTGAGTATTTGTTTACCTTCTCCATAAGATCTGCAAGTCGCGGGGATGTCATTGAAACCATCGGCTCAGGCAGCGCTGCTTGCTCTGCGCCGTCGGGGGTCGCTGAACTTTGAGGTGTGGCTGGTGGAGCAGGGTTAAGCTGACCGAGGAGAACATCTCCTTGAACTTTGATTCCGATGCTGCTGAGCATGGCTTTAAAGACGGAACCGGCATGCAGTCCCGGATGATGGATGCGGCGCCAGTAGCCCCGGGGCTTATCGGTTTGAAGAATATAACCCTCAACCTTCACGACATTCTTACCGTCTTTCTCAACGACCTCTACATTGAGACGCGTGCGTGTCCGCTCACTGGTGGTGACCGTTCCTTCGACGGTGATATTGTCGGAGCTCGGCTCAATAGCGATGCGAGCAGGCTGCCCAGCAACCGTGGGCAGAATGTGAACCAAAACTGCATTAAAGCCCACCGAAAGAGCACCAGCTGGAGCCATATAGGCTGACGACGATGAATCTTGCTCCTGGCCGGCTGCAATGGCGGATCCACCGAAATAGCTTTCGTCGACGATGATGTCTCCATCGATTTGGGTAACTCCCGAATATTTAAGCCGGTTTGCGAAGTACCAAAACCTCTCGGGAACGAGCCACGGATCGCCGTATCCCTTAAGATGAATATTGCCCGCGATGATTCCGGCGCTTGGAGCCGGTCCATAAATTTCAGTTTTAAAACGGTAATCAGGGCCCAGTTCATCGAGCGCTGCGGCAGTGGTAAAGAGCTTGATGGTCGATGCCGGCACCCGAAGTTCGTTTTCATCCTTGGCATAAAGCACTTTTCCATCGCTCACTCTCACAACGTGGAGACTGATTTGAGCGTCGGCAACCTCGGGCTCTTGAAGGAGTGAATCGAGCTCTGACGGTAGATTGTCCATCGTTAGGATAGGCGGCGTAGGGGAAATCCCCTCAGCTTCGGCTTGGGTCGCGATAAGGGCAATCAAGGATAGGATTTGCAGCATGGCAGATGTTACACAATGTTAGGTGTTCAAGCTATCTAATTGCTCTGAGCGCTAAAAAAGTCCCGAAAACCACAATGTGCTGTAATTGTTATTCTTTTTATATGTTTTTGGGGTGGGTTAAGAATGGAAATCAAAAAAAAAGCCGGACTTATTGGCGAACCAACAAGCCCGGCTTGATATCTTTACGGTTTGATCAGCTCAACAGGGATGGGGGGGGGGAGGGATATCCAGGCCCCTGTTGAACCGGCCTAACCGCTTAGACCGACCGTTCGAGTAGATATTAGGGGAGTCTGGATGCAGACGCAAGAACTATTTTGGGGTTTTACCCTACAAAGTGATCCGTTTTGGGGGATTTCCCCCTCGTGGAAGTACTTGTCGCCTACCAGCGACCTCTTCTTTGGGCCTTGGTTGCGCGTCCACCGCCCATTTGGGTCTGCTGGTACTGCTTGGGAGGGTTTTCTAAGTGGAATTGGTACCACTGCTCTTTGTACTGCTTCATTTTGATTTTTTTGCCATTTTGAAGCTGATTGAGCGCGTCTTTGATTTTGGGGTCGTCTTTGGTTTTCTTTAAAGCTTCAATAAAAATACTTTGAGCGGCATCACGTTCACCGATTTGGCAGAGAAGGTAGGCATAGAGGTTCCAGGCCAAGGTTTGCTTTTTCGCTTTCTTTACAACCGTTTGCATCGTTTCACGCATTTGGTCGTGTTTTTTCTTCTTGTAATAGATGACTGCTAGCATCGCGCCGCCCATCCAGTGGCCAAACTGAAGCGACTTCTCTAGGTAGGGCATAGACTTGTTGAACTGCTTTTGCAGAAAGTACATGACGCCAATCTGATTATCGATTTGTGAAGCGACTCCAAACTGAACAGGAGCATGAACCCGAGCGGTTTCCATGGTCTTGATGGCCAGCTCGAATTTGGGCGGCATCGACTGTAAGTAGCTGGCAGCAGTGGTGAAAATCTTCTCAATTTCTTTGAAAGTCTTTCGGGCGAGGACAAAATAAGTCGCCAAAACCACGATAAACGCGGGCACCATCGATTCACCGAAGCGAAGTACGTTGGGAAAGTAAAGAATTGCGAAGGCTAAAAACCCTGCTCCGAAAGCATATAAGAGGTTGCGCATACTAGTGTCTCCAAGCGATTCGACCGGGGAATAGCAGTGCAGCAGTGCCAAGTAAACCATGTGGCCACCTGCTTTGAGGCTAAGTTATGAGCTCTTGGAGTTTGGGCGGAGTGCCCTGGGAACTTCGCTTCAATTAGAGAAGCACGCTGACTTTAAATGGCTCTTCGAGGCCAACATCGTCTGCAAATCGTTTGAGACGTTCGAGCATGGTGAAGTTCACCTCGCTGCCGGATGAGATCAGAGAGACGCCAGCCTTGGAGAGCACGGCTTGCTCGAACAACATACCGGTGCTCAGCTCTGCCAAGGTAACGTAGCGTTCGACCCGCGGCGCTTCTGGTATTTCGAGCTGGGCGATGCAAGCGAGAAGCCTGGGATCGTAAGCATCCGCATCGGCTTGAAGTTGTGCTTCAGCATCTGGCCGGTCGAGACCTTCAAAGAGAAGCTGGTCAAAATCAATGGCAATCCGGAGCATTTGCCCGCCAACCGTGGTGCGATCCTCGAGGCGTATGTCGTGGGTGAGCTCTTCGGTTACGCAATCATCCATCTGTCGAGCAACCATCTCAGCAATGGATTCCATACGAGGAACGCCTTTGAGTAGGTCTCGGGTAAGAGCTGGATGACTTTGGAATAGCTCTAATTCATCGTCCTCTAAAGGGTGTCCACTTCCGACTTTGTTGAGGGTGTCGGGGTGTAAGGTGACACAGCCGAGTTGCGAGAGCATGGCTGCGACTTCAAACTCCCAAACATCGCTTAATTCTAGGTCTTGAGCCATTGCCTCCACGAGCCTTTGGACTCTGCATCCACGGCTAAAAGCAACCGGGTTAATCAGTCCGAGTACCTCGGTGAGAACCTGAACGCTGCCGCGCAAGGTTTCCATGAGAACGTTACGTTGAACCTGCTTTTTCTGGTACTGCCCTACCGCTTCATCAAGAATCTCTTTCAGTTTTTTAACCGGACAAGGTTTGGTTAAATACCGAAAGATTTTACCTTCATTGACCACGGAAATCGCAGCTTCAAGATCAGCGTGGCCTGTTAGCAAAATCCGAATACTATCGGGTGAAACTTGCCGTGCCTGTTTTAGGAATTGGGCACCATCCATGCCAGGCATGCGCATATCCGAGATAATGATGGGAAACGTTTCTTCGTTTTCCATTAAATCAAGCGCTTCTTGACCACTTTTCGCAGTTGTAATTTTAAAGCTCTTGCGCAGGTTACTGGCAATCCCTTCGAGAATGAATTCTTCATCGTCAACGCAAAGAATTCTCGGCTTGGGTTCTTTTTTTCTACGTGATGATGATGAAGTTGTAGCGTCGCTCATAGTGTATCTCTGTTGCTTCGACTTTTTATTCGAGTTGTCCACTCTTCCACTTCGGCGACCAAGCCAAGTGATTTCAAGTAGTCTACATCAAGCTCGACTTCTCTTGATTGTCGATTCAACCACACTTTTCGGCTGGCATAAATGGCTTGCTCAACTTCGAGTGTATTTCCAGCGGGTTGGTGGTGAAGATTATCGCTTAGTTGTGTGAGTTTTTCCGGTAAGCCCCAAAGCTGAAGTAAGAATTGGCTAAGTCCAGCCTCCAGTTGGGAGCCAGGGTTTAAGTCTTCACCCATCTGAACCATGGCCAAGGGACCGAGAGCTATGAGCATCGCCGCTGTTGTGCCGGGGCCGCCTTCCGCTCCTTCACCCAGAAGTACTGCTAGGTGTTGGCTGAAGTGTTGGGCCGTCGCGGTTACATCGTTAAATTGCTGCAATGCATCGGGTTGAGTTGGCAAGGTGACATTGAATATCTCAGGGTGGTGAGCCAAGCGTTTAAGCATCGGCATGCCCAAATAATGAATAGCTTGCCCCACATCGGATACGACTTGTGGCCGCCCGAAAAAAGAAGAACTAACAATTTGGAGAAGGCGCGCGCTCAACCCAATATCTGATGCCACGAGACGTTGAATAGCATCTCCAGACTCCTCCGGGTGTTCGAGCAGTTCTTGCAAGGTGCTTAAGTTCTGCGCGGAGGTCAGCGGCGCGCCTAATCGGTTGGCTGATTGGGCTACCGCCGGGTTGTTTAGGTGCTCGATTCCAGAGACAAGATTTTCGATGATGCGTTGAAGGATGATTGGGTCGCAGGGTTTGCTCATGTATTGATGTGCGACGGGCAAAGCCTGGAGAATTGTTTCCTCTTCACTGTAGCCCGATAGCATGATGCGGGCCGTTCCGGGGTGTGTTTCCCTAACGCGTTTCAAAAGCTCTGCACCTGATAGCCCTGGCATACGCATATCGGTGATGACGATATCAAAGGTCTCGATATCGAGCTTTTCGAGGGCTTCGTCAGCTCCCACTGCAAACGACATGGCCCACTTTTTACGAAAACGACGCAAGAGGTTTTGAAGTCCCTCCAGTATGAGCGGTTCGTCGTCCACAAAAAGAATTTTCATCGAATTCTTACAACTTTCTCGGAGCCATTGAGCCGGCCTCTGCCCCTATAATATACCCTTGAGAAGAGTCTGACGCCAAAACTATTACTTAGAGGTCAAAAGTGCTGCCGATTACACAAATGAGTTCGAGTGTGGCCAAGGGAATCCGGGCCGTTTTCAGTGATATCGACGATACGATGACGACGGATGGTAAGGTGACCGCGCGCGCTTACGATGCGATGTGGCGACTGAAAGAAGCCGGTATCGAATTTGTGCCGGTCACGGGTCGGCCTGCTGGATGGTGTGACTGCATTGCCCGTCAGTGGCCAGTGAGTGGTGTTATTGGCGAAAATGGAGCTTTGGCGTTTTATGAAGAAGACGGAGCGCTCCACCGGATCTACCACCCCGATTCGGCGCAAGATGCGCAATCGCGTTTGAAGCCAATTCGTGAAGCTGTTTTGAAAGAAGTCGAGGGAAGCCGGGTATCCAAGGATCAGTTCGGGCGACTTTTTGATTTGGCGATAGACTTTTGTGAAGAGCCTCCAGATCTGGGTTTGGATGCTGCCCGAGAAATTCAGACAATTTTTGAGAGGTTTGGAGCGGTCGCCAAAATCTCTTCTATTCACGTAAATGGCTGGTTTGGCCAGTATGACAAGCTGCAAATGGTTCGACATTTTGCAAACGCGAGGTGGAATCAGAGTATCGATGAGGCACCCGGTGCGTATTTATTTTGTGGTGATTCGCCAAACGATGAACCGATGTTCGAGTTTTTTGAAAATGCATGTGGAGTGGCCAACTTAAACAATTTTACTTCTCAGATGGAATACCTCCCAAAATTTGTGAGTGCTGCGCCCGGAGGCGAGGGCTTTGCACAAATCATTGAGACCTTTCTAACGTTGCGCCAGGGCGATTAAGCTCTGTCGCATTATGGTATATTTCAAGGTGTGAAGCTTTGGGCTAACGCCGCTGAGTACAACCAAGTTCAGACAAGTGCACGATTAAACAATTTGGTTTATCGAAGTCGCATTATTCTTTTCAACGATATCATGAGCTTGCATTGCCCAGGGCTGAAGTGTCGGATGGATTGGCGATAGTCGCGGATAGAATCGTAAAGTGCCCAGGCGGCTTATCTAAGCTCACCTGGTAGATGGAGAACGAGAAAACATGGCGGGTCACAGTAAATGGTCAAACATTAAGCGCCGCAAGGGAGCAGTGGATGCAGCTCGCGGCAAGTTGTTTACCAAACTTGTGAAAGAGATTACCACGGCGGCTCGTCTTGGAGGCGCTGACCCGGACGCAAACCCGCGTTTAAGAGTGGCCATTGTTGCAGCCAAAAGTAATTCAATGCCGGCTGAGAATATTACCCGCGGTATCAAAAAAGGAACCGGCGAACTCGAAGGCATGGTCATCGATGAAATCAACTACGAAGGTTATGGCGCGGGCGGCGTTGCTTTCTTTGTTGAAACGCAAACCGATAACCGCAACCGAACCAGTGCGGAGGTTCGTTCAGCGTTCACCAAGAACGTTGGGAGCATGGGGGCGAGCGGCAGCGTCGCTTGGATGTTTCAGAAGTGTGGGCAATTTACTTTTGATGCATCCTCTTTTAGCGAAGAAGAGATGATGGAAGCAGCACTTGAGGCCGGTGCACAAGATGTCAGACTTGAGGGAGACCATTGGGTTGTGGTCAGCGAACCAACAGATTTCACAGATGTACTCGACGCTTTTGATAAAGCCGGACTTCAATACAAGAGTGCCGAATTCACGATGGTTGCCGAAAACACAGTGTGTGTCTCGGGAAAAGAGGTTAAGCAAGTACTGCGCTTACTGGATAAGCTTGAAGATTTAGACGATGTGATGAAAGTACACGCTAATTATGAAATAGATGATGCTGAAATGGAGCAACTTTTCAGTGACTGAATCAGAGGAAGTTTAACGTGCGAGTGTTGGGAATTGATCCGGGAAGCCGCTTCACGGGCTGGGGCATCGTTGATGCTCAAGGCAGCCAAATGCGCCTAATCGCCAGCGGTGTTATCGAGGCCGGCGATGGCGAGTTTGTCTCACGGATGGTGGTCATCGGTGATGCGCTGGATGTGATCATCAAACAACACCAACCAGATGAAGCAGCCGTGGAGGCGATTTTTCACTCCAAGAACAGCCAATCCGCTCTAAAGCTTGGGCATGCCCGAGGTGTGGCACTTCTAAGTATTGGCCGCGCCGGATTAGTGTTGGGAGAATACCCACCCGCCACAGTGAAGCAGTCGGTGGCCGGTCATGGGCGGGCTTCTAAAGAACAGGTGCAAAAAATGGTGCAAATGTTATTAGGACGCCAAGATTTATACCGCGAGGATGAGAGCGATGCTCTTGCAGTAGCACTTTGTCATATTCAAATGGCGGGCAGCTCTACCAGCCGGCTTTTGGCAAGGATGGAACGTGACGGGGTGAGCAAGCCTAAGGCACGGCGAGGAAGAAAGATATGATTTCGAGTTTACGAGGGGTTTTGATTGAGAAACAGGCCGGGGGCGCCGTGATTGAGTGCGCCGGTGTTGGCTATGGTGTGGCAATGCCTATCTCATCGTTGGTTCGCCTTGGCACCGAGGGTGATGAGGTAAAAGTCCTGGTTGAAACCTCTCTCTCACAAGATGCGCTTCGGTTGTTCGGATTTTTAGAACAAGGTGAGCGTGATGTATTTCGAGTACTCGTCAGTATCAGCGGAGTTGGCCCGAAGTTGGCGTTGGCTGTTCTCTCGGTTTTTAGTGCAGAGGAACTCTGCGACATTGTAGCCCGCGAAGACAAACCGCGTTTGGTGAAAATCCCAGGTGTAGGTGGTAAAAAAGCGGACCGGCTCCTTTTGGAACTCAAGGACCGGCTGCCTAAGTTGATGCTCATGCCTCAAGCCAGTGCGGGTGTCATCGAGGTCTCTGTTGGACCCAAAGATGACTTGGTTGATGCGATGCTTGCTTTGGGGTTCAAAGCGGCGATTGCAGAGAAAGCAGCGAACACCGCTTTGGAGCGTTTACCGGATGAAGCGGACATCGCTACTCTGGTTCGCGAGGCACTGCGCGCGGCAACTCCACGAGCTTGAAAGGCTTTTAGCAATTCCTCAGGCGATCGGGCTGCCCATGATCGAGGTTGACAACAACCAGAGGCAGCTGTATCTAAGCCCCGCATTCACTAAAATTTTCCGGCTTTCACCGGTTAGTTGAGTGGGCTGACACAGCCCGCTTTTTTTTTGGCAAAAAGGCATAAAAGCTAGTTAAAACAGACACATGGCAACAGGTATTACACAAATCGTAGAGCAGGCAATTGAGCCTGTTTTAGAAGCTGAAGGCTTCGAACTCGTAATGCTGGAGTATGTGACTGGCCAAAGAATCCTTCGAATTTTCATCGACAGTGAATCAGGGGTAACCCTAGACCACTGTGCAGATGTAAGTCGTTTGGTGAGTGATATTTTGGATGGTGAAGGGTTGAGCGACCGTATTGATGGTAAATTCCGACTGGAAGTGTCATCACCGGGACTTGATCGGCCACTGGCAAAACCGAAGCATTTTCAACGGTTTGTAGGAAGTCAGGTCAAACTGACCACCAATGAGCCTTTTGATGGACGTCGTAAGTTTGCGGGAGAAATTCTCGAAGCTGACGAGCGGGGTATCCGTATTAGCTGTGAAGCTGAAACCTGGACTTTTGGCTACGACCAAATAGACAGGGCGCGATTGGTACCGCAATTTTAACGTGAGATACCCGGAATTCTTGAGGAATACCGGCAACAAAGAGGCCCCACCATGGACGCTGCAAATCTCAACATGGTTATTGACCAAGTCAGCAAAGACAAAGGTATTGACCGTATGGTCCTCGTACGCGCTCTTGAAGAAGCGATTTTAGCTTCTGCCAAGAAAGCTTTTGGCGCTGAGCGAGCTTTGAATGCTGAATTCAACGAAGAAAAAGGTGCTGTTGACCTCACGCAGGCCATCACAGTTGTTGAAACTGTTGAAGACACTTTCAATCAAATTAGCCTCGAAGAATGTGCTGAGCGAGAGATTGAAGTTGAAGCGGGCGATGAAATGGTCTTCCCGATTTTCTATCTTCAGCAAGATGCTGATGAAGCACTCGAGCAAGATGAAGAATACGGCGATATTCTGCAGCTGAAGACTTACCGACGTAGCTTTGGCCGCATCGCAGCTCAAACTGCAAAGCAGGTTATCATTCAGCGCATTCGTGATGCTGAAAGATACTTGATTTTCAGCGAGTACAAAGACCGAAAAGACGAAATGGTTACGGGTATTGTTCGACGCTTTGAGCGCGGCAATATCATTGTTGACCTCGGACGTGCAGAAGCGATTATTCCGATTCGTGAGCAATGCCCACGTGAATCATACCGCACTGGCGACCGTATTCAGGCTTATGTCATTGATGTTCAGGAGCACTCACGCGGACCACAGATCGTTTTGAGCCGTACGTGTCCTCAACTTCTTGCGAAGCTTTTTGAAATTGAAGTTCCTGAAATTCACGAAGGAATTGTTAAAATCGAAAGTGCAGCCCGTGAGCCAGGCTCTCGTGCAAAGATTGCCGTAAGCTCTAACGACCGTGACGTTGACCCTGTTGGCGCATGCGTCGGTATGAAGGGCTCACGCGTCCAAGCAGTTGTTCAAGAGTTGCGCGGTGAGAAAATCGATATTGTTCCTTACTCAGAAGATCCGGCGACATTTGTATGTAACGCACTTCAGCCAGCTGAAGTAAGCCGCGTTTTAATTGATGAAGGCAGCCATACAATGGAAATCATTGTACCGGATGATCAGCTTTCATTGGCAATCGGCCGTAAGGGACAAAACGTACGTTTAGCAAGTCAGCTTGCTGGATGGCGCTTAGATATTCACTCCGAGTCACGTATCTCAGAAATCAAAGACCGCGCATGGGCAAGCCTCAGCAAGGTGAAGAACTGCGGTGAGTTCTTGATTCAGACTCTTTACAACCACGGTATCCGCTCGGCCGAAGAGCTCCTCGAAGCCAACCATGAGTTCCTGGTTCAGTTCCCTGGAATTGAGGCAGATAACGTGGCTGAGATGCTTCAAAGTGCGCGACAGGTTGCTGCTGACGAAGCAGAAGAACTCAAGCGCCTCAAAGAGCAAGCGGATCACGCAGCTCAAGTTTCGGATGCAGCGAAGGCTCTTCAGGGAATCCTGGGTCTCGATAGCATTGCTCGATTGCGTATGGTTCGCGGTGTGGGTGATAACGCCTTCGAAAAACTCAATGTTGCCGGTTTTGACAGCGTCGAGAAAATTGCAGAATGCGATATTGGAGAGCTTGCTGATACGTGTGAAATCACGGAGCAAAAAGCGAAGCAGTTACGCTTTGGTGCAAACCATCTAATAAACGAAGAAAAAGACATTCATAAGCGTGCTGCGCAGTTCGACATCACTGTTGTTGATGATGTTGTTCAGATTCCGGGCATGGAAGAAGAAGAAGAAGAAGAAGTAGTTGAAGAAACGCCAGAAGCTACTGAAGAAGTAGCTGCAGAAGTAGTTGTTGCTGAAGCAGCAGGAACTACAGAAGCGGATGAGTCCGCGGCGGAATTGGCGTGATAAGGGAGTCTACCAGAAGTGGTTATGGCTATGGCAAAAATAGCTCCCTCGCAAGCCGAGGAGAGAAACCAGAATAGCTCGGTTGAAGAAAACACGCGTCAGTGCGTTGTTTGCCGGGCGGATCTGCCAGCCGCTTCTTTTTTAGCACTTGGCCACATTGGTGATCAGCTTGTCTTTGAGCGGATCGGTGGACAACGTGGGGCTTATGTTTGCCCAACCCGTTCTTGTTTAAACAAATTAAATACATCACATCTATCACGCGCGTTCAGACGCAGCGTGAAAACCGATGGACTGGGTGAGCTTGTACAAGCAGCTCATAGTCTTTCAGGTCGCCGCGTGGGTGAAGTCCTAGGACTTTGTCGTCGCCAAGGTGTGGTTAAAGTTGGAGTCGATGCGCTTAAAGGGGATAATCCCCGCGGCGCAGTTCGTATTGTTGCGTCCGATCTTTCCCAAAACAGTGTGAAACAACTTGGTAAGGCCTCCGTATTTGGCACATCTGAGGAGTTAGGGCATCGTTTGGGGATGAAACGGGTCGGCGCGTTGAGTATTTCTCCGGGGCCAATGGCCAACCGGGTGGCTTTTTGGCTTCGTCTCTGGCAGGACACGTTTCCGACGGACAATCCGTCGCAGAGCGATAGTGCAACAGGTGAAGAACAGGCCTGAGCAAGCCATGGGCACAATATGTGTACCGCTTGTTTTGGGTTGAGGTAGCGATGAGTAAGGTTAGAGTACATGAGCTCGCAAAGGAATTCGGGCTTGAGAACAAAGAAGTCATCCAGCGTTTAAACGCCGCGGATATCGCAGCGAAAACGCACTCGAGTTCAGTGGACGTAGACTCTGCACGCAAGGTTCTTGGTGGCGCTGGAGAAGCGAAGCCGAAGAAGAAGAAACGCGCGGGCATGATGATTGTTCGCAAAAAGACTGCTGTTGCTGAAACTCCAGTCGAAGCTACACCGCCAGAACCAGCTGAAGCCCCAGTGGCAGAAGCGCCGGTTGTTGAGGCCGCTGCTCCTGTTGAGGAAGCCGCTGTCGAAGCCGCTGCTCCTGTAGAAGCACCTGTTGTCGAAGCTGCTGCTCCTGTCGAGGCACCTGTTGTCGAAGCTGCTGCTACTCCGGTCGAAGTTCCTGTAGCTGAACCAGTAGCCGCTCCAGTGGAGGCGCCTGTTGAAAAGCCCGCTGAACCAGTAGCCGCGCCGGTAGAGGCCGCTCCTGTCGAAGCAGCTGCCACACCAGCAAAGCCTGCCGAAACTGAAAAGCCAAAAGAAGCTGCAACGCCAGAAGCGTCCGCACCAGCCGCATCTACAGAGGGTGCCGCACCAGCTGCACCTGCGGTGAAGGCTCCTATTAGAGGACCTAAAGGCGGCGCACGTGTTGTACGTATGATCGATAAAGAAAAGCTGATGGAACGATTGCCTGCACGCCGCGGCGGCGGCGGTGG